>RFHZ01000308.1 GCA_003696125.1 Nitrospinota bacterium | reverse complement strand
GTTCGCCACTGCCTTGGCTATCAGGGTCTTCCCACAGCCTGGGGGCCCATAGAGGAGAATACCTTTTGGAGGGGTGAGCTTATGCTCTTTAAACTCCTCCGGGTACAGATAGGGAAGCTCGATCCCATCCCGTAGCGCCTCGATCTGGGCATCGAGTCCACCGATGTCATCATAGGTCACATTGGGCACCTCTTCCAGGATCACTTCCTCCACATCCGATTTGGGGAGCTTTTCAAGGGCGTACCCGGAGCGAGGATCCACGAGCAGGTTGTCCCCGATACGCAGCATCTCTTTCTTCAGCGGCTCGGAGAGACGGATCACCATCTCCTCATCGGCACGACCGATGGCGATCACCCGGTTCTCATCCAGGAAGTCCTTGATATGAACCACTTCCCCCTTGTTCTCATAATCGCTCACATCCACCACGTTGTAAGCCTCGTTGAGCAGGAGGAGCTGTCCCTCCTTCAACTGAGAAATATCGATCTTGGGGTGGACGTTGACCCGCATCGTCCGTCCCTCGACGCTGACGTCGATGGTCCCATCCTTGTGCGCGCGCCGGAAGGTCCCATAACTGTTGGGAGGGGCACAGAGCTTATCGATCTCCTCTTTGAGGGCCAGGATCTGATTCTTCGCCTCCTGCAAGGCGGATGCGAGCTTCTCGTTCTGCCGACGCCCGTTGGTGAGCTGCTCGTTGGTCTGGTAATATTTGCGCTTGAGGATCTCGTACTGACTGATCGTCTTCTCCAGGTTTTTGAGCAGGGTGTCAGACTCATCCTCGAGGAGTTTAATCTGTTGTTGGAGTTTGCCGATCTCGCTTTCGTATTGATGGAGTTTGGTATTCAAGGCTGCCTCACTCTTTGCTGTCGGGATATGTAGGGAAAATTTTTTCATGAAGCCTTTACGTTCGGGATCATGCGGAGAGTACTCCATCATCCGATCTCCTCTTGTAGCGGCAATATACTTCTCGAAGTGCTCTCAGATTACCATAGATACCAGGAGAAGTCAAGCCCCAAAGGGTTTCGCTCGGAATCCATCCCCCCCACGCAGGGATAAGACCACACCCCCTCGCTGCCCCCTCTCACGGACCGGGCAACCCGGTCCCGGAGATCCGGGTTCCCCTCCCGGGACCAGGGGTGAGTATGACGTTGAATTTTCTCTCCCATCATGGTATATGTACCATAACAACGTGCCAGCGACAAAGCATTCCACAACAGGGAGCATCCCGCTGAGGTACACAGAGAAGACCATTTAAGCAAGGAAGAAAGACCATGAAAACCAAGGAAGACATCGAAGGCTATCTGATCCGGTTAGAACTCCCCTTTGAAGAGGTCGAGGATGGGCTCTGGGTGATTCACGATGACATCAGCCATGTGGACAACATCGTGGTCCTCTATGACCCGCCCATTGTCGTCTTTCGCGTCAAGCTGATGGAAGTGCCGACACAGCGACGGGAGGAGTTCTTCGAGCTCCTCCTCCGCTTCAATGCCACCCACATGATCCATGGCGCCTATGGGATCGAAAACGGCAACGTGGTGATCATCGATACGCTTCAGGCCGAAAACCTCGACTTCAACGAATTCCAGGCATCGGTGGAAGCACTGTCTTTAGCCATTGCCCAGGACTATGATACCCTGGCCGCCTTTCGGTCTCCAACCACCTCGTGAGGAGGAGAGAGCATGGGAATCTTTGATCGGATTACCACCGTGATCAAATCGAATATCAACGATCTCATCAACCGGGCCGAGGACCCGGAGAAGATGTTAAACCAGATGATGATCGACCTGCGGGAACAGCTGGCGCAGGCTAAAAGAGAGGTTGCCGTGGCCATTGCCGATGAAAAACGGCTGCAAAAGCTCTACGAAGCCGAGGCTGATCAGGCTGCCCAGTGGGAAAAGCGGGCCATGCTGGCCGTGGAAAAGGGGGACGATGCCCTGGCCAGGGAAGCCCTTACCCGGAAAAAGGAGCATGAAAACCTGGCCAACCAGTACAAGAAGCAATGGGAACAGCAGAAGGCGAGCACGGAAAACCTGAAGAATGCCCTGCGCACCCTGAACCGGAAGATCGAGGAGGCAAGCCGCAAGAAGAACCTCCTGGTGGCTCGCCAGAAACGGGCCAAGGCGCAAAAACATATCCATGAGACCATGTCCAGACTCGCCGACACCAGCGCCTTTGAGACCTTTGATCGCATGGCGGCCAAAGTGGACCAGATGGAGGCCGAGGCGGAAGCCGCCGTAGAGATAGAGGCAGACCTGGGGGGTGAGGATCTGGAGAAACGCTTTGCCGAACTGGAGACCGGCTCGGTCGATGCCGAACTGGCCGCCTTGAAGGCGAAAATGGGGAAAACAGGGTCCTGAAC
>RFHZ01000307.1 GCA_003696125.1 Nitrospinota bacterium | reverse complement strand
GCCCTCTTTTATCTATTAATAAACCGATTCCTGGAGATTTGCAAGAGAATATTTCAGGACCTGTCACCTGCTCAGGCCGATACACACGGCACCTGCAAAGATGAGGAAGGCGCCGACAAACTTCTGCCTGCCGGCCTCCTCATGTAGCCAGAGGATGCCATAGAGCGAGGCGAAAAGGATACTCGACTCCCGTAAGGCGACAACGTAACTGACCTTGCTCATGCGCAGGGCAAAGAGGATCAGCAGGTAGGTGAAGAGGGCCAGTACCCCCACGGCCAGGATCGGAACCCGGTTGCTTTGCCATTCCGGCTTCAGGTGGGCGCGTTTTCGGGTCAGGACATAAGGGGTGAGGCAGAGCCAGGTGCCCACGAACATCAGGTAGATGTAAACAGGCGGGTAGACCTTGCCCACCCCGACCTTGTCCACCAGGGAATAGGAGGCGATGGTCCCCCCGGTCAGGAGTGCCCAGCGAGAGGCCCCTCCTTTGAGTGCCAGCCAGGGCTGCCAGAAGCTCTGATAGGTAAAGGAAGGGAGGTGGAGGAGATAGATACCGGCAATGATCAGGCCGATTCCCAACATGCCCAGGAAGAAGAGCTGCTCGTGAATGAAACCGGTGGCCAGGAAGGGGACGAGGAGGGGAGCGGTGCCTCGTGCCAGCGGGTAGACCAGGGAGAGATCGCCCAGCTCGTAAGCCCCACCCAGAAACCAGAAGTAGAAGGCGTGCAGGAGTCCGGTGACCACGATACAGATCCAGCCCGCTGCCGGGATCTGGACACGAGGCCAGAAGTAGAGAAACATCGGGAAATAGCCGATGATCCCCACCAGGAGAAACCACCAGATAAAGGCGAGCTTGCTCTGACTCCGCTTGGTCAGATAGTTCCAACTGGCATGGAGAAAGGCGGCCGTAAGCACAAGCCCCAGGGCGAATCCGCTCATATCAACGCTTCTTCCAGCACCAGCTTCCCCTGTGCGAAACGCTCCACGTTCAACTCGCTCACATCCACCGTCTCGTACCGTCCCAGGCGAATCAACTCGGACATGACTTTTCCCGTAGCCGGTGACATCATCAGGCCATGACCGCTAAAGCCGTTGGCCATGTAGAAGCCCTTGACCTCTGGATGCTCTCCATAGATGGCGTTCTGGTCAGGAGTCATGGCGTAGAGACCTCCCCAGCCCCGCTCCAGGACCAGCCGGTCGAATTCCGGAACCCGGCGCGCCAGATCGGGCCAGCACTCCCGGTGGAAGCGTTCGCGCTCGTAGCCGAAGCGGAATCCCGGGGGCTCATCATGCTTGGTCTTGGCCACGATGATCTTGTTCCCGGTCTCGTGGCGCCAGTGCACCCCATCCGGATCGATGATCATGGGGAACTCGTACGGCCAGGGACGGGGTAAGGCGCAGACAAAGAGCTGCTGTCTGACCGGCTCGATCGGAAGCTGCACGCCGGCCATTGCCCCCACGAGTTTGGCCGAGGGGCCGGCCGCATTGACCACGATCCGGGTCTGGTAGTGCTCCCCCTTTTTGGTCCGCACCCCTTCCACCTTCCCATCCCGCACCTCGATGCCAACCACCTCATCCGCTTCGTAGACGGCTCCCAGGCTGCGGGCTTTGCGCCGGAACCCCTGCAATACCCCATGCGGGTCCACATACCCGTCTCGGGGACCAAAGGTGGCCCAGAGGATATCGTCCAGCCAGAGTTCGGGGAAGCGGCGATGAATCTCTTCGCGCGACAGGATCTCGACATCTGCCCCCACACTCTTCTGCAGTTGATAGCGTCGCTCCAGAATAGGAGCATTCTTTTCGTTGGCCAAAAACATGTACCCCCGCTGTCGAAACTGGGCATGTGCCGGTTCCCCATCTACCGCCATCAACTGGTCAAACTGCTCGTAGATGCCGACACTGTAACGGACGAGCAGGACATTTACGGCATGACCAAACTGCTGGCGCACGCCTCCCATGCTGAGGGAACTGGAAGCGTACTGGTAGGAAGGGTCTTTTTCCAGGACCACCACACTCCCGGTAAAGCCATCGTTCTTCAGGTTGTAGGCGATGCTGGAACCGACAACCCCGCCTCCCACGATGACGACATCAACGGTCTTGGCCATAGCTTCTCCCACCTTTCTTTTTCCATGGCTGTTCCAAATTCCTCTTTCCCCTCGGCCTACACTATACTCCCTCCTGGAGTCAGAGTCAACCGGGGGAAAGGCGACAGGTTTTTACTGGGAGCGCCGGTACCGCTGCACCTTGCCTTCATCGAGCTGCACCCCCAGCCCTGGTCCCTCGAGAGCTTCGATGTACCCGTTGTCATACCGCACCGGATTTTGCACGATATCGTCCTGCAACAGGAGGGGACCGAAGAGTTCGCAGCCATAGGTCACCTGGGGAGTAGAGAGGGCAAAGTGGAGGTAGGCTGCCGTCCCCACACTGGTCTCGATCATACAACCGACATAGCAGGAGATCCCGGCTGCTTCGGCGATGCCGGCGATTTTTTTACTGGCCAGAAATCCACCCGATTTGGTGAGTTTCAGGCTAAAGAGCCGGGCAGCGCTTCTGGTAGCCACCCGGAGAGCCTCTTGAGGCGTACAGACACTCTCATCCGCCATGACCGGAATCGATACGGACCGGCTGACCGCGGCCAGCCCCTCGATGTCCCAGCGGGGAACCGGTTGCTCGGCAAAGGTGATCCGGTACGGCTCCATGCGGCGGAGCGTGCGGATAGCGGTGGGGACATCCCACCCCTGGTTCGCGTCGATCCGCAGGTCTGCCCTCTCTCCCAGGGCGGTTCGTAAGGCGGCGACCCGCTCTACATCATGTTCCGGCGCCTCCACCCCGGTCTTCAGCTTGAAGATCCACTGCCCCCTGGCCATGAGACGTTGGGCCTCGGCGATCTCTGCCTCTATATCCCCGGTGGCCAGCGACCAGCTCAACGGGACCCGTTCCCGGCACTTTCCTCCCAGCAGGGCATAGAGGGGGAGGTTATGCGCTTTTCCCAGCAGATCAAAGAGGGCGCATTCCAGGGCCGCCTTGGCAAAATAGTGTCCCTTGACCCGCCGGTGCATCTCCTCCAGGATCCCTGCCAGCGAGAGAGGACTTTTCCCGATGACTAGAGGCAAGAGGTAGCGGTTGGTGACGAGTTGCGCCGTTTCTACCGTCTCCTCAGACCAGGTCGGCCCTCCCAGGGTGACCGCTTCTCCCAGCCCTTCCAGACCGGTGTCGGTACGGAGTCGCACCAGCAACACGTTTACCGCATCGATGGTACCAAAGGACAT
>RFHZ01000306.1 GCA_003696125.1 Nitrospinota bacterium | reverse complement strand
GTATGATCCTCGGCCCTAACCTCGAAAGCAAAGGCCAGTGAGCGGATCTCCGCGTTCCACTGCTGCCTCCATAACCGGAGGATCTCTTCATCCAGGCGGAAGTAAAACCCGGCCCCCAGCCCCCCCAGGATGATCAGGAGCACCAAGAACCGTCCCCAGCGACGCGAAGCTCGCCGGGGCTCCTTGCGCCTCCGGTTCACCGGAGGGGTTCGCCCTTCTCCCCGCCGGTGTTCAGAGACAAAGACCATTTCATCATCCTGATAATCGAAATCCTGTATATCCTCACCCGATTGCTTTTGCTCTTCCATCGTCCCCTCTACGGTAAGGCTTCGATAATCAGAGCCATCCCCTGTCCTCCTCCAATACAGGCGGTGGCCAGCCCATATCGCTTGTTACGACGGCGCAACTCCAGGAGCAGGGTAAGGGTCAGACGCGTCCCCGAGGTTCCCACCGGATGGCCCAGGGCAATGGCTCCTCCGTTGACATTCACGATCTCTCGCTTCAGTCCCAAGGCCTTTTCTACGGCCAGGTACTGGGCGGCGAACGCTTCATTCACCTCGATCAGATCGATCTGCTCCAGGGTCATACCCGCCTTCTGCAAGGCGATCTTGGTGGCGCCTACCGGTCCGATCCCCATGATGGTCGGATCACAGCCGGTAACCCCCCAGGCCAGCAAGCGGCCCAGCGGTTTTAATCCCTTCTCCTCAGCCTTTTCTCGCGCGGCGATCACCACCGCTGCCGCCCCGTCACTGATGCCGCTGGCATTGCCTGCGGTCACCACCCCGTTCTCCTTAAAGTAAGGGGGCAATTTGGCCAGCTTTTCCAGGGTGGTATCCGGTCTGGGGTGTTCATCCACCTCGAAACGGATCACCTGCCCTTTCCGTCCCTGGATCTCTAGAGGAACGATCTCTTCCCGGAACTTTCCTGCCTCTTGCGCCGCCTTGGTCGCCATCTGGCTCCGGTAAGCGTACTCATCAGCCTCCTGCCGGCTGATATTATACTTCTCGGCCAGGTTCTCTGCGGTGATGGCCATCGGCATCCCGACGTAAGAATCGGTGAGTCCCTGCCAGAGGGAATCCTCCAGCTTCCCCTGTCGGAAGGGGATCCCCCAGCGTGCTCCCCGGATGATATGGGGAGCCTGGCTCATGCTTTCGGTACCCCCGGCGAGCACAAAGTCGGACTCTCCCAGGAGGATCTGCATGGCCCCATCGACAATCGACTGGAAGCCCGAGGCGCAGAGGCGATTCACCGTGACGGCAGGCACATCGGTGGGGAGTCCGGCCCGCAACCCGATATGGCGAGCCAGGTAGGCTGCATCCTCACAGCTCTGTATCACATTGCCGAAGATCACATGATCGATATCTTCCGGTTTGACCCCAGAGCGTTCCAAGGCCCCTCGTGCGGCCACGACACCCAGATCGGTCGCCGTCTGCTCTCGCAAGGTACCACCAAAGGTCCCAAACGCGGTCCTCGCCCCACCCAGAAAAACCACTTCCCGTTGCATATCCCCTCTCCTCTTCCCTGGTTAACGATAAGACCTGCCTCTCCTTTTCTCTATAGCCAACATACGCAATACCCGACCAAATGTCAAGCACGAGACGAAAACGACGTGCCCTCTCTCCGTGTGTCCTGTCTCTCCCCTCAGAGTTCTCATCAATGAGGAAGGGTGGTGGCAATGAGAATACTCAGGGCGATAAACAGTCCGGCCACAAAGATGCCGGCAGCGGTATTATTCTCTTCGGCAATCTTCCGCTCGAACTCAAACGGGATGAGGATTTCCAGAATGCGGTAGGCCACAAAGAAGATGACGATACTCAGTCCACTGTAAAAGATCGCTCCAATGACATTTTGCAAAAAGCCGAGCATGGCACGCCCCCTTTCTCTAGATACTTCGCACTCAGGTCTTAAGCACTACAGAACAGCGATACACTCTATCTCCACCACAAACTCTGGTCGAGCCAGGGCACTTACTCCTACGCAGGAACGGGCAGGAGGATTCTGAGGGAAAAAGGTTTTATAGACGGCATTCATCTGGGCAAACTGCTGCATATCGGTCAGGAAAACGGTGGCCTTGACCACCTTCTCCAGGGAAGAGCCGGCTGCTTCGAGCACGGCCTGCATGTTCTCCAGGGTCTGGCGGGTCTGCGCTTCTATCCCGGTAGGGATCTCGCCGGTGCGAGGATTGACCCCTACCTGCCCGGAGACGTAGAGAAAATTCCCGACCTGAATCGCCTGGGAGAGGGGAGCAGAGGACTGGGGAGCAGTGGCCGTTGTGATCACTTTGCGTTCCATATAACTGACCTCCTATTCGGAAACGGTTAGCAACGGAAACCCTCTACAGTCAAGATATACGGAGAACACAACGTAGCATAATTCTCCCGGTTTTTCAAATGGAAAATGGGGGAGAGGCGGACCCAGCAGGGGCCGGGGAGAAGGCGCAGGGGCTCCTGAGGGAGAAGGATTACGGAAAGATTCCTGCTTCTAAATAGGCCTGAGCGACTTTGGAGATGGCAATGATAAAGGCCGCGGTACGGAGATCGATGGTATCCCGGTGACGTCTCCGCATCTCACGGATGTCGCGGTAGGCGGTCACCATGATCTCCTCCAGCCCCGAATTCACCAGATCCTCTTCCTCTGCTCCCTGGACGATCTCGGCAAACACCGTTGCGGGGAACTTCTTTCCTACCAGGCTCTCTACTGCCCGCAGGATTTTGGCGTTGACATTCTCCTCAAACCGCTTATCCATACGGCCAAACCGGATATGGGAGAGGTTTTCCAGCCATTCGAAATAGGAGACGGTAACGCCACCGGCATTCAGGTACACATCGGGGATGACCATGATCCCCTTCTGAAACAGTATCTCACTCGCCTCAGCCGTGACAGGACCGTTGGCCGCTTCCCCGATGATCTTGGCCCGGATCCGATGCACGTTGTGTGAGGTGATCTGGTTTTCCAGCGCGGCCGGCACCAGGATATCGCAGTCCACCTCGAGCACGGCCGAGGAACTGGGGAGGTTTTGTGCTCCCGGGAAGTCGAGGATGGAGCCGGTCTCGCGGCGGTGTGCCATCACCTGATCCACGTCTAACCCTCCTGGAGAGACTATCGCCCCCTCATACTCGGCCAGTCCGACCAGCAGAGCACCACCTTCCTGGAGGAACTTGGCCGCATGGTAGCCGACATTCCCCAGGCCCTGCACCACCACCCGTTTCCCTTCCAGGCCGGGTGAGAGTCCGAGTGGTCGCATATCTTCTGCCAGGCTACAGGCTTCTCGAATCCCAAAGT
>RFHZ01000305.1 GCA_003696125.1 Nitrospinota bacterium | reverse complement strand
TTCATCATCGTCCTCTTCACCCGGCCCAAGGGATTGATGGGTGTCTTGGAGATCTGAGGGGGTGTCTGGATGAGCACACATGGGACCGAATCTACAACACAAACGGTGACTCCAAGGCATCGGCCATTTTCCCTGGGATGGGTTCTGGTCGGTCTGGCCTTCCTCTTTTTCCTCTGCGTGCCCCTCTTCATGGAGGATATGTACTTCTTACACATCTTTATCCTGGTCTTCTACTTTGCCTATCTGGGGACCGCCTGGAGCCTGGTGGGCATGGCCGGGCAGCTCTCCATCGGCCATGCCGCTTTTCTGGGACTGGGAGGATACACCTCCACCCTCCTCTTCATGGATCTGGGGGTGACCCCCTGGATCGGCATGTGGGTGGGAGCCGTCTTGTCTGCGGTGGTAGGAGTCATCATCGGCTATCCCACCTTCCGGTTGCGGGGACCCTATTTTGCCCTGACCACCATTGCCCTGGCCGAGATCCTGCGTATCTATGTGGAGAACACGGAAGTGGGACCCTTTGGCATCAAGCTGCGAGGGGCAATGGGCTTGCTCCTCCCCTTTCGCGGCCATTCCCCGGCCGTCTTCCAGTTCTTCGGCAAGGAGCCGTACTACTACATCGCTCTGGGGATGATGTGTATCGCCATCCTGGTGAGCTATCTGATCAACCGGACCCGGCTTGGCTTCTACCTGGCCGCGATCCGCAGCGACCGGGATGCGGCGGAGTCGCTGGGCATCAACATCACTAAGTACAACCTCATCGTCATGGCCATTAGCTGTTTTCTTACTGCACTTGGTGGCACCTTCTATGCCCAGTACTTCCGCTACATCAATCCGGAACGCGGCATGGGACTGACCATGTCCATAGAGATCGTCCTGGTCGGGGTGGTGGGGGGATGGCAGACGGTGCTCGGCCCGACCATCGGCTCTATCCTCCTGAGTCCAACCAGCGAGATCATCCGCGGCCAGTTTGGGGGTACCTATGCCGGCCTGCACCTCCTCCTCTATGGCCTGGTGTTGATGGTGGTTATCCTCTTCCTGCCGCGCGGGCTCGACGAGCCGCTGGTGGCGCTCATTAAGAAGATCGAGGCCAGGCTCTGGCCGGAACAGGTACCTGCCAGGGAATCACCGGCAGAGCTCGCTTCCGGAGAAACCGGGAATCCGGAG
>RFHZ01000304.1 GCA_003696125.1 Nitrospinota bacterium | reverse complement strand
GGATCAGGCTACAGGCGATGAGCAATATGGTAAATCCTCTGTACATAGCGTACCTCCTTTCATGGTGGTTACACAGTCTCCTACCCTCTCCTTTTGAGCATAGCCGGCAAAGAGAGGGCATTGTTGTCCTCGCCCTGAGGACAGACACTTATAACCCGGTGATCTCGTGACGGATGGTGCCGTCAATCATCCCCTGGACAAACCTGGTCACCTCTTCGATCGCCTTTTCCGCCAGAAGCTTGCCCTTCTCCGCCGTGCCATACGCCGGTTCCCCATCCTCCTGATCGCTGACCGCATCCAGCCGCACATTCTCCGGAAAGGCGTAGAGGGCGAAAGAGGTCTCCAGTTCCTGCGCATGACCGGGTACCCGATCGGTATCGAGTACCTCCCAGGCAAACTCCCGGGGTATCAGATCCCAGTAGCTCTGGAAGTGGATATTGCAGCCCGGATGATCCCGGTCGAAGTAGCGCTTCCACTGGTTGAGAATCCCGGCTACCGGTGCCACGTTTCCTCCATGCCCGTTACAGATCAGGACGTTTTTGATCCCGTGGCGTACAAACGACTCCACCGCATCAAAGAGGACGGCGAGCCAGCCACCCGGCTTGGCGGTCAGTGAACCCGGGGCAAACATGTGGTGCTCGCTCATGCCGATGGCCATCGGTACGGCGACCACGACCTGGGGATAGAGTCTCCAGGCCACCTGCTCGGCCACATAGGTGCTGCTGGCGATGTCATGTCCCATGGCCAGGTGTTCGAGATGCTGCTCGATACTCCCGGTGGGAATGATCGCCGCTTTGATCTTTCCGGCCTGCAACGCTTCCCGAAACTCCCGGCGGGTCATCCGCTCCACCCGCACCTCTCTCCGTTCCGCCATACCTCCCTCCTTGCTTTACGTTTCGATCGGCCGGGTTACCGGTCCGCCCGCCCCGTAGAAGTAGGTTCCCCGGCCGGCTGCCGCTCCCACTACCGCGATCTCAAAACAGTCCGGATCTTCGACAATAGGGAGAAGGGTTTGCGGTGAGTCCCAGAGCCATTGCAGCTCGGGATGGGCTACGGCAAAGGCTTTAGCCTCTTTGTTCAGGATCAGGGTCTGAAAGGGAACACGCGCTTTGGCGTAGAGCACCTCCCGGATCCTGGTCTTGGACCAGCCGGCCCGGGCAAAGACCTGGGCATGCTCCGGGCAGAGGAACAGGAAGTTGTGCTCTTTGTCTTCTACCCGGTAGCGGGGATCGGCGCGACGGCCGATTAACCAGAGACCGGTCCCTACCTGCGCCACATTGGTCATGGCCGTGCTGAAGACCGTGGTCAACTGTTCCGGTGTCTGGCTGGTAAAGTCGAAGAGCTCGCACATGCCGTAGACGAACTGGACGGTCACGGTACTCTCCTCAGCGCTGTACCCCTTCTCCACATGATAGGGGGCCCAGGGACTCTCCTCCACATTCTCCGCCACACAGAGGCTGTACTTGAGGGGAGAGCCGATGGTATCCATATCCGAAACCCCGGGATAGGTGTGCCCCACGTTCATCATGATCAGGCGCAGGGCCCGTCCGATCACCGTGTTGGCGTAAGAGGGAGCACCAGGACCCAGGGCACAGCAGCGGGCGTTGATCTGGAGTTCCCGGGCCAGCGGGCCGTTAATCAGGAGGAGGGGGGCATGAGGACCGGTAGACATCGCCTTGTTGCGGAGGTACATCCGGGGGTCGGCCAGGCATTGCGTGGCGCTGATCAGCACCGGGAGATGGGGCGGTTGACAGCCGGCCATCACCGCGTTGATGGCCAGCTTCTCCACCGTGGCCAGACCGAAGCCGGGTTCCAGGGTGGCGACGATGGTATCCGGACTCCGCCTCGTCCCCTGCAGCATCCGCTCCACCGCCTGTGGGGTGGGAGGGACCAGGGGAAAACCGTCACTCCAGCCCTGCGCCAGGAAGTGCTGGTTCATCCGGGCAACCGCATCGAGGAGGTCATCCCCCTCTATGGTAAGCACTTCGGCCGGTTGCGCCACCAGGGGCGGTTCCTGGACAGTTATCGGCTGGGTTAACCCGGCCACAACCTGGGAGAAGGCGGCATCGACCATGGCCCGGATCCGCTCCGGGGCCTGGTTGGTGAAGGGGAAGGGCATGACGGCAAGGGGGAGGGTAGAGAGCCCAAAGGTCTCGGCGCTGCGTTGGGCATCGGCCACAAAGTGCTCTGCCGTCCAACTGACCGTCGGGACCCCCCGCTTCTCCAGTTCCACCATGTCGTGGACAAGCCACGACGTGCACGACCCTCAGTCGCTGGTGGTGCCGACAACCGCATCGCACTCCTTGGCGATACGATCGGCATCCTCGTCGGTCAGGTGCCGCATGATGTGTCCGACAGAACCGACGAATTGCTGCACACTCACCCCCGGGTACTGGGCGGTGAGGTGTTCGGCAACCCGTTCCAGGGCGATGTCCCCCCCGGCCTTCATGTTCCAGTAGAGCCCGATCCGCTTCCCCTGCAGTTCAGGGAGCCTGGGGGCAGGGGGGATGGTCTGTTGCACGGTCTGCGCCACCGGGTTGAGGACCTGTAGTTGGGCCATGAGAAGCTACTCCTCTATAAGGTTAGTCATAAACGCGACATGTCATCGCCTGTTCGCAGATTGCTCTGTGGCCGCCATTATACACGGGAGCAGGCAGGGACTCAACAGGAATTCGTCTATTATCTCTACAACTCCTGCTCCAGCTCGGCAGCGGTTTTCTGGATCTGTTGCCAGGCCTGCTGCACATGATGCGCTTCGGTATGGGTCTGGCCGACACAGAGCCGCAGGGTATAGTGGTCGTTGAGCCTGGTATGAGTCAGGTACAGCCTACCGCTGGCGTTCAGCCGTTCCAGAAGACGTTCATTAAACTCGTCTCCCCTGACGTGGCGGAAACAGACCAGGTTTAAGGGAGGAGGCACCACCAGCACGAAGCGATCAGATGCTGCCACCCAGCGGGCAAACTCCTGGGCCAGTTCGATATGGCGCCGGATATGGTGACGGAGTCCTTCCACCCCATAGTAGCGAATGACAAACCAGAGCTTCAGGGCACGGAAACGTCGTCCCAGCGGGATATGCCAGTCCCGGTAATCGATGACCGCCCCCGATTCGGTGGCCTGATTGCGGAGATACTCGGGGAGCACGCTCAGCGTCTGGATCAATGCGGCACGGTCGGCCACGTAGAAGCAGTCGCAGTCAAAGTTGGTGAACATCCATTTGTGCGGGTTAAAGCAGTAGCTGTCTGCCCACTCCATCCCGGCATGGAGGTGACGATACTCTGGACAGAGGGCGGCGGTCCCGGCCATGGCCGCATCGACATGAAGCCAGACCCCTTCTTCCTGGCAGATCGGGCCGATCTCAGGCAAGGGATCGATGGCGTTGGAAGAGGTCGTCCCGATGGTGGCACACACAAAGCAGGGGATCAGACCGGCTTCCCGATCCTGCCGGATCTGCCGGGCCAGGGCATCCGGACGCAGGGCAAAGTGGTCATCGACGGGAAGCAGGCGGAGGTTCTGGCTCCCCAGGCCGGCGATCTTCACCGCCTTCTCGATCGAGGAGTGGGTCTGGGTAGAGGCGTAGGCGACGAGACGCCCGTCACACCCCTGCCGGTTACTCTGGAAGTGGGTGGCCCGCTCACGGGCGGCAAGCAGGGCACAAAGAGAGGCGCTGGAGGCGGAGTCCTGGATGACCCCTCCCCCGGTACCGCTTGACTTGAATTTAGGTGGAAGCCCGAGCATGTCTACCAGCCAGTCCAGCACATGCGTCTCCAGTTCGGTACAGGCCGGGCTGGTTGCCCACAACATCCCCTGCACGCCCAGACCGGCGGAAAGAAGCTCACCCAGGATGGCCGGTCCAGAGGCATTGGCCGGGAAGAAGGCGAAGAAGTTGGGGGATTGCCAGTGCGTGATGCCGGGCAGAATCACCCGGTCGATGTCACCCAGAATAGTCTCAAAGGCCTCTCCCTGCAGGGGAGGTTCTGCCGGCAAGGCCGCCCGGATCTCTCCCGGTTTGACCCGGGATAAGACCGGGAAGGACTCGATACGCTCGTAGTAATCGGCGATCCAATCGACCACGGCACGACCGTAGCGACGAAACTCCTCTGGCGTCATGTGAAAGCTCTTCTCTTTGGACATCTCTCTTTCTCCTCTGTCCCTGGTCCTCTGTCCTGTGGGCCGGTGTACCTCGTGGTAGGAGCGGTTTTAACCGCGACCGGTCCAGAAACCCGGTGTCGCTGGGGTCGCGAATAAATGCGCTCCTCCACCCCTCTGGGCCTGGTTTATTGTCGTCAAGTGTTCGGTGCAGCGTTGGGGCACAGCGCGCTGCACCCCAACCAGGCGTCCGGTGCCTCTGTGCCCCTGTGGTGCAGACTTTATCCCTCTGGACCTGGCTTCATGGCCACCCACTCCACTCCCCCCTGCTGTTGCCGCAGCTTTCCCAGTCCCGGGAAGAGCATGTGGGCGCTGATCAGGAGCGCATCGGTGCCCAGGGCTTCCTGCACCAGGGCCTTGCGGGAGGCGAGTAAGCGCTCGCGATCCCGGAAGCGCGGGGTCCAGTCCAGGTGCGCCACCTCGGCCGGATGGTGAAAGAGATCGCCCAGGTAGAAGGCGGTCTTCTCCTCCGACTCCATCCTGATGATGGCATGCCCTGGCGATTCCCCCGGGGCAGGGATCATGCGGATCCCGGGTGCGATCTCATACTCCCCGGGGATCAATTCCAGGCAATGGTGCTCTTGCAGCACCGGCAGGTGAAGATGGAAGGCAGACTGGGGCTGCTCCCGGTCTGGTGCTCCTGTCCACTCCTCCTGCAAGAGGAGATAGCGGGCGCGAGGGAAGGTGGGAACTCGCCGTCCCTGCCGCTCCATGGTTGCCCCCATGATGTGATCAAAGTG
>RFHZ01000004.1 GCA_003696125.1 Nitrospinota bacterium | reverse complement strand
GCCCATGGCTCTTCGCAGCAGATCGGCCGCCCCGAGGCTGAATCCGGCCAGGGTGCTGGCGATCTTCATGACCTGTTCCTGGTAGACGATGACCCCGTACGTCTCTTTCAGGATCGGCTCCAGTTGAGGGACTTCGTACACGATAGGGACCTTCCCGTGCTTCCGCTGGATAAACTCATCCACCATCCCCGAACCGAGGGGACCGGGACGGTAGAGGGCGACCAGGGCGATCAGGTCCTCAAACACCTCGGGGCGGAGCTTTTGCAGGATCTCCCGCAATCCCTGGCTCTCCAGTTGAAAGACCCCAAAGGTCCTGGCTTCGCTGAGCAACTGGTAGGTGGCCTTATCGTCGAGCGGGATCTGATCCAGGGTCAGGTTCTCCCCGCGTCCCTGGCGGATCAGCTCCAGTGTCCGGTAGATCACGGTCAGGGTACGCAGTCCCAGGAAGTCGATTTTCAGCAACCCGAGCGCTTCGATGTCTTCCATGGGGAACTGGGTGATCGCTTCTCCCTGTGTCCCCCGGTACAGGGGGAGGAACTCGGTGAGCGGTTGGGGGGAGATCACCACGCCGGCCGCATGGGTGGAGGCGTGCCGGGTCATCCCTTCCAGCTTGCGGGCCAGGGTGAGGAGGGTCTTACCCGTTCCGTCCTGCTCGGCCAGCTCTTTCAGGCGAGGTTCTTCCTGCATGGCCCGCTCCAGGGTCATATTCAGCTTGGCCGGTACCAGTTTGGCGATCTTATCGACTTCTCCATAGGGGAGATCGAGGGCGCGTCCCACATCCCGGATGACCCCCTTGGCCAGCATCTTCCCGAAGGTGATGATCTGGGCCACATTCTCCTTGCCGTATTTTTCCGTGACGTAGCGGATCACCTCGTCCCGCCGCTCCATGCAGAAGTCGATATCGATATCGGGGAGGGTGACCCGTTCCGGGTTCAGGAAGCGTTCAAAGATGAGGTCGTACTTCAGCGGGTCCAGGTCGGTGATGCGCAAGACATAGGCGAGGAGACTCCCTGCAGCCGATCCCCGGCCCGGTCCCACCGGGATCCCCTGCTCACGAGCGTAGCGGACAAAGTCCCAGACGATAAGGAAATAGCCGGCATACCCCATCTTCTTGATGATCTGCAGCTCTTCTGCCAGGCGCTGGCGATAGTAAGCCTCCCGTTGACGCCGTGAGAACCCCTTTTCTCGCTTTTCCAGAAAACGCAGGCGTTCCTCCAGCCCTTCCCAGGCCAGTTTCTCCAGGTAGTCATCGAGGGTAAAACCGTCAGGAACGGTATAGCGGGGCAGGAAGGTCTGTCCCAGCGGGATTTCGACCGCACAGCGCTCGGCGATGGCCAGGGTCTGTTCGATGGAGGCAGGGCAGGTACGGAAAAGGGCCTGCATCTCGGCCGGGCTTTTGAAGTAGAACTGGTTGGAAGAGAAGCGGAGGCGTTTCGGATCGTTGATCCCCTTGCCGGTTTGGATGCAGAGGAGGACATCATGGACCTGCGCATCCTCCAGGTCGAAATAGTGGCAGTCGTTGGTCGCGACCAGCGGAATCCCGGTCTTCTCGCTCAGGCGGAGCAGGGCGGCATTGAGCTCCTGCTGTCCTTCCAGGCCCTGGTCCTGGATTTCCAGGTAGTAGTTCTCGCTGCCCAGGACCTCCCGGTACCAGCAGGCGACCTGCTCTGCCTGGGCCTGCTCTCCTTTGAGCAGGAGCTGGCAGAGCTCGCTGTTCCAGCAGCCGCTCAGGACGATGAGCCCTTCTGCATGGTCTGCCAGCAGCGCCTTGTCGATGCGGGGATGGTAGTAGAATCCTTCCAGATAGCCGGCCGAAACCAGCTTGATGAGGTTCTTATAGCCCTGGGTATTGCGGGCGAGCAGGGTGAGATGATAGGCCCGCTCTCCCCGGGGAGGCGTGTTCCGGTCAAAGCGGCTCCCGGGCGCCATATAGACTTCACAGCCCAGGATCGGCTTCACTCCAACCTGTTGGGCCTGCCGGTAGAATTTGATGGCTCCGAACATGTTTCCATGGTCGGTCAGCGCCACCGCCGGCATACCCCACTCGCGGGCTCGCTTCAGCAGGGCATCAATACGGTTTGCCCCATCCAGCAGGCTATATTCGGAATGGACATGCAGGTGAACGAAGCTTGTACTCGACATCGGCAACTCCCATCCTCTGGCATCGACAGATACGATCACGGAGCATGACGCCCCTTCTCCCCTATCCGCGGATCATCTCTTGCTGGTAATTGGGAGCCTCTTTGGTTACGATGACATCGTGGACATGGCTCTCCCGCAGGCCTGCGTGCGTGATTTTGATGAAGGTCGCCTTCTGCCGGAGTTCGGGGATGGAGCGGCATCCGCAATAGCCCATGCCGGCCCGCAAACCGCCGACGAGCTGGTGTACAAGTGAGGAGAGCGATCCCTTAAAGGGGATCATCCCCTCCACCCCTTCCGGGACCAGGTCGGTCCCCTGCTTTTGGAAATAGCGGTCGGCACTGCCAGACTCTAAGGCTCCCAGCGAGCCCATGCCCCGGTAGATCTTGTAGCTCCTCCCCTGGTAAAGGATCTTTTCTCCTGGACTCTCCTCGGTGCCGGCAAAGATGCTCCCGATCATGACCGAATGCGCTCCTGCGGCCAGCGCTTTGGTGATGTCTCCCGAATAGCGGATGCCCCCGTCAGCGATGATGGGGATCCCGTACTGCTCGCTGACCGCCGCGCATTCGCTGATGGCGGTCAGTTGAGGCACACCGATCCCGGCGACCACGCGGGTGGTACAGATGGAGGACGGTCCGATTCCTACCTTGACCGCGTCTGCTCCGGCGTTGATCAGATCAAGGGTTGCCTCTGGAGTGGCCACGTTCCCGGCGATCAACTCCACATCCGGGTAGCGTTTCTTGATCGCCTCCACCATGCGCAGGACACGGGTAGAGTGGCCATGGGCCGTGTCAACGACCAGCACATCCACGCCGGCCCTCACCAGGGCTTCGACCCGTTTTTCACTCTCCTCAGAGGTTCCCACCGCTGCGCCCACCACCAGGCGTCCCCAGGAGTCTTTGCAGGCATTGGGGTATTTGCGGCGCTTCTCGATGTCCTTAATCGTGATCAACCCCTTGAGGCGGAACTGCTCATCCACCACCGGGAGCTTTTCGATGCGGTTCTTGTGCAGGATCTCTTTCGATTCCTCCAGCGTGATTCCCACCGGTGCGGTGATCAGGTTCTCCTTGGTCATCAGGGCAGAGACCGGTTTGCTGGTATCGGTTTCGAAACGCAGGTCGCGGTTGGTAAGGATTCCGACCAGTTTCCCCTCCTCATCGGTGATCGGGATCCCGGAGAT
>RFHZ01000303.1 GCA_003696125.1 Nitrospinota bacterium | reverse complement strand
GGGCCAGTCTGGTGGTACCTCCTCATATCTCCCCTCGACAATAGCCTTATAGGGAAACTCCTGCTCCCAGCCGGCAACGGTTGCGCCACTGCTGGCATAGACGATCCGTTTGACCCCGGCCTGGCGGGCGGCTTCAAACACGTTATAGGTGCCGATGATGTTATGGTGCAGTACCTCCTCCCATGATGCCGTTCCCGAGGCGATGGCGGCCAGATGGACCACCACATCCTTGTGGGCAAAGGCCGGCTGTATCGCTGCCAGATCGCCGATATCTGCCTGGTAGCACTCCACACCAGGGACATCGCGCCGGTTCAGGGCACTGAGCTGATACTTTCCCTCTAGCTGCCGGCGTACCGCACCGCCAATCAGACCGCTCATGCCTGTGATCAGTACCTTCTTCTGTTGCATCGACCACCCTCCCTGCAAATATCACCTCAACCTCTTCATGACCGTAAGACAGGCGTCTACTCCTCTATCCTGGCACGGAAACCTCCCAGGATCAAGGGAAAAGCGTATTGACTTCTCCCACCCTTCTGCGTTAGAGTCGGGGAAAGAGCCGGAATCGATTACGGCAGAGACGAGGTACCAGGAAGCATAGGGACTTGAGGGAGCCAGGAGAGACTAGAAGGACAGGAAACCATGACGGATCTACTCTTTCAAACCGACAGCTACTTGCAGAAGTTTACGGCAACGGTTGTGGCCACTAATCCAGAGGAAGGCGCGCTGGCCTTAGATCGTACCGCCTTTTATCCAGGGGGAGGAGGACAGCCGCACGATGTTGGACAGCTTCTGGTAGAAGATCACCTCCTCCCTGTCACCAGGGTCAGGCGTCAGGGAGAAGCGGTATGGCACTGGATAGAAGGGGAGGTTCCACCGGTAGGCACCCGGGTGCAGGGAGAGATCGACTGGAGGCGTCGCTATCAATTGATGCGCACGCATACTGCTCTCCACATCCTCTGTGGAGTGGTCTGGCGTGATTATGGGGCTCTGGTCACAGGTGGGAACATGGAACCGCTCAAAGGGCGGATGGATTTTGAGTTTGAGACGCTGCGGCAGGAGTTGGTAAAGGAGATCGAAGACAGGATCAACACAGAAGTACAGGCAAGCCGAGAGGTACGGGTACGGATCCTCCCTCGCGAGGAGGCGTTTCAGATTCCTGACCTGATCCGGACCAAGATCAACCTCCTTCCCAAGGAGATTACCCGGGTACGGACGGTGGAGATTGTGGGTCTCGATTTACAGGCCGATGGAGGCACCCATGTGGCCAACACCTCGGAAGTCGGTCCCATACGCATCGTGGACTACAAGAGCAAGGGCCGTATCAACAAGCGGATCCATATTGCCCTGGGAGCATGATACGTCGCCTTCGCCTCTGTTTGAGAAAACGTTGACAGCTCTCCTCGAGTCGTCTAGGATAAAGCCGGTGGAGAGGAGAGATGACTACGGCACCCTGGTGATGCCGTGGGTGACGGGTCACTCACCTGGGAGAGGGGAGCGAAGAGGGTGTAAACGATTCAGGAGGTGACACCATGGGTAAGCATCGACGTTACGAAGGGAAGTCAGGGATACCCAGACGGGATTTCCTCAAGCTGTTAGGGGCCGGTGCGGCCTCTGTGGGAACAGGAAGTCTTGTGGGATTCACGCCGGTAGCCTACCCGGCCGATCCCATCACCATCAATTGGGTCGTCTGGAGCTACAGTGTAGAGACGATTCTCGATAACATCCGTAAATTCGAGGCCGAGTACCAAAACAGGATCAAGGTCAATTTGACCGATTTCTCCTGGAACGCCTATCACGAGACCATTGTCAACCGTCTGCACTCCAGGACCCCTACCGACATACTCTACAACGGTGGGAACTGGTTACCGGAAATGGTCAGAGCCGGGTGGGTGGTTCCACTGGACGACTACTTTCCGGCGGTAACAAAATATAAAGAGAAGATCGTAGGGTACGCCCTGGAGGATATGACCTACCAGGGGAAGCTTTATGGCCTGCCCTACTATGCCGACATCACCTCTTTCCAGTACAACGAGAAGCTGCTCAAAGACTACGGCATTAATCGACCACCCGAGACCTGGGAAGAGGTGACAGACCAGTCCAAGTTTCTCCAAAAGAAGGGGATGGAGTTCCCGGTGGTGCTGGAGCTTGCGCAGAGTCTGCCTACCACTCACGACAACTTCAGCGCCATGGTCTTTGGTCGGGGTGAAGATCTGGTAGACGAGCATGATGAACCCCTCTTTGCGCACCCCAAAAGCGCGGCCTGGCAACAACTGCAATGGCTGGCCAAAGCCCGGAACACAGACAAGATCATGACCTACCTTCCGCACGAAACCGATGTGCAGAAGGCGATGAATACCGGCCGGCATGTCTTCACGGTGCTGTATAACTACAACCTGGCGGCTCTCAACAACAAGGCCGTCTCCCCGCTGGCCGGTCAATTCAAGATCGGCCTGATGCCGGGTCAGGCCCATGCCACCTTTGGGTTTTGTCGCTTCTACTGTATGACCAAGATGGCTACTGAGCGGGGTCCTGCGGTCCTGGATGCCCTCTGGAAATTCCTCGAATACTTCGGTGGCGAGTACAAGGGGGAGTACGTGGTGGCCAAACGCTGGGCCGTGGAAAAGGGGCTGGGCTTTGGGCAGTTGCCCTTGTGGGACGATCCAGAGGTGGTCGATACCTTTGCCCGCTGGATCGACGTGGACATGCTGAAGAGACAGCAGGCCCTGGCCCGGAAGCGTCACGAAACCGTGTGGTACGGCATCTGGGGAGAGTTCTTCCGCATCCAGCTCATGCGGGCCGTTGCCGGGGAAGCATCGGTCGAGGAGGCTCTCGAGGCGGCCGCCAACAAGTGGAATCAGTTAAAGAAACAGTTCTCCTGAGAAGGGAACCGGCAGGGTGAGCGCACGAGAAGGGGCTCGAGCGAGAGCACGGTCCAGCAGCGGGATCGCTTATGCCATGATCCTGCCCACCCTACTTCTGGTCTGTGTTTTTACCCTCTACCCCTATGCCTATGCCCTCTGGTCCAGTTTTCGGATCACCTCTCCCCTCCTCCCTCCTGCCTTTGCCGGATGGGCCAACTATGAGGCCGTGCTCACCAGTCCTTACTTCGTGGGTGCAGTGCGGAATACGCTGATCTTCACTCTCCTCTCCGTCCCCCTCGTCTTGATCGTTGGTGTGGCGGTGGCTTCACTGCTCAACGAGAAGTTCTGGGGGGTGGGTCTTCTCAAGGCAACGGTTCTCCTCCCCTGGGCCATTCCGGCGGCTATCTCTGGAGTCATCTGGAAGTGGGTGTTTTTGGATGGTTGGGGAGCTCTGAATGCCATTCTGTACACTACGGGTGTGATCTCACACTATATCCCCTGGTTGACGACCCCCCGATTGGCGATGCTGGCCGTCATTGTAGCGCAGGTCTGGACGCAGTTCCCGCTGGCCGCAGTGCTGACGCTGGCCGCAATGCAGGCGATTCCAGAGGAACTCTATGAAGCGGCAGCCATCGACGGAGCCAACCGCTGGCAACGTTTTCGACGGATCACGCTTCCTCTGATCACCCCCATGCTGGTGATCGTGGTTCTCTTCGAGACCCTGATGAGCCTGACGACCTTTGATCTCACCTATTCCCTCACCGGAGGTGGTCCAGGAACCTCGACCACCCTGATCAGCTACTTCATCTGGGCCGAATCGTTCAAGATGTTAAACTTCGGCAACGGCACGGCACTGGCCATCATCATTGCCCTTTTCTCCCTGCTGCTGATCTTCGGCCTCCTCAAGACGATCCCCAACGACGCCATCCTGGAGGAACGACCATGAAGCGGGGACCGGGAGGCACGGCAGTGGTGTACCTCGGAGCCCTGGTCCTGGCCATATTCACCCTGGGACCGCTGGTGTTGGTGTTCCTGGCAAGCGTGCTACCCGAAGCCGGTCTCATCGCCGTACCGCCCCGCTGGTTTCAATTTGGGTTCACCTTCGACAACTATGACTACATCTTCACCGGCACCATTCCTCAATCCTACCTGGTCAAGGGGGCAATACGCAGCATGATCTCCCAGGAAGTGCGTCTGATTCCTCCAGCCATGCTGAACAGCTTTCTGGTCGCCTTTGCAGTCATGCTGCTCAACTGGATCGCCGGATGTCCGGCCGCTTTTGCCTACGCCAGATTCTCCTTCCCGGGAAGACGGGTCAGCTTCTTCTTCGTGATGGCCAGCCGTTTGATCCCGACCGTAGCGCTGGCCGTTGCGTACTACGCCATCGTCCAGCAACTCGGTCTCCTCGACAGTCATATGGCTCTGATCGCCATCTATGCGGTGCTCACCCTCCCCTTTACCCTACTCATCCTGACCCTCTACTTCCGAGGGATTCCTCGAGAGATCGAAGAGGCCGCAGAACTGGATGGCTGTAGCCCAATGCAGACCCTGGTCCGGATTACCGCTCCTCTGGCTCTTCCTGGCCTCATCGGTACCGGTCTCTTCGCCTTCATGCTCTCGTACAGCGAATTCTTGTTTGCCCTCCTGATTACGACTTCGATCAAATCGCGAACGCTCCCGGTCATCCTGGGCTCGATCTCCTTGAATCCAGACGTTTCCTGGGGATTGATGAACGCCAGCATTGCCATCAGTATCCTCCCCACCCTGCTCCTGGTCGTGCCTGTCTGGCGGTACATGGTACGCGGACTCCTTGCCGGTGGTATCGGATAAGTAGCTATGATGCACATGGGAGGATTTGGGCGTGTGAGAAAGGCAGCGTTGTCTGAAGGCCTTCACTGCAGAGGACGCCGGGATACAATAGAGAAAAGACGCTTCGCTCTCTTGGTGATGAAGAGATTCTGCCTGCGGTGAAGAAATTGCATGGGCGAAAGGAGCATCTGATGAGAGCAGAGGAAAAGCTAGGGGCCCTGTTCATCGAAACTTCGCGGGAACGGCTGGGACGCCATACGGCAAAGCTTCGTCAATGTGTATCCCTGTTGCCTGAAGAGGCGGTGTGGAACCGGACAAACAAGCATGTGAATAGCGTGGGGAACCTTGTCCTGCACCTGTGTGGAAATGTGCGTCAATGGATCATCAGCGGTATCGGAGGGGCTGAGGATATCCGTCAACGCCCCCAGGAGTTTCGTCAGGATGTGTTCTTGCCAAAAGAAGAGCTTCTTACCATGGTAGATGAGATTGTGCAGGAGGCTGATCAGGTGCTGGCCGCTTTCGATGTGCGCCGGTTAGGTGAGGTCAGAGTCATCCAGGGGTATCGCGTCTCCTGCCTGGAAGCGATCTACAGTGCCATAGAGCACTGGTCACACCACGTAGGGCAGATCATCCACATCACCAAAGCGACATTAGATAGAGATCTGGCCTTGACCCACCTGACTCCAGAAGGGTACCACCCGGGGACAACAGCATAGAGCAGATCTTCGACCACATTGCGCAACCTCGTAGAAACCTCGAGAGCAATGGCAGAGAGAAGCAGGACCCGATCAGGCACAGAGGTACAAAGGGTATCCCGTGCCTGATCCTTCTCTGTGCCTGGTTTATTGTAGTCAAGTGTTCCGTGTTCGGCGCGTAGGGGCACAGCGCGCTGTGCCCCTACCAGGCATCTGGTGCCTCTGTGCCTGGTCATGTTGTGTCTGGGTTCCTGGACAGTGAAGAGGAGGAGATGAATACCATGCATTTTCGCCCTGATGCCGAGTACGCCCGATCCCTGGATGCGCAGGATCCCCTGGCCCGTTTCCGGGATGAGTTTGTCATCGACGATCCTCACCTGATCTATCTCGACGGCAACTCGCTGGGACGACTGCCCAAACGGAGTGTTACCCGCCTGCGAGAGGTGATAGAGCAGGAGTGGGGACAACGCCTGATCCGGGCGTGGAATGAAGGCTGGTTTGGGGCTCCCCAACGGGTCGGAGCCAAGATTGCCCGGCTCATCGGTGCTGCCCCCAACGAGGTGCTCGTCTCCGATTCTACCTCGGTCAACCTGTTTAAACTGGTCATGGCCGCACTGCAGGCGCAACCCGGGCGGGACACGGTGGTCACCGATGCCCTCAATTTCCCTTCCGATCTGTACATCCTGCAGGGGGCCCTAAAACTGGCTGGTCCCCAATACCGTCTGGTGATCGTCCCTTCGACCGATGGAATTACCGTGTCGCATGACTCATTGGCGGAAGCGATCGATGAACGCACCGCGCTGGTCACCCTCTCCCACACCGCTTTCAAGAGCGGTTATGTGTACGATATGGCAGCCGTGACCGCTATGGCGCATCGCGTGGGAGCACTGATGCTCTGGGACCTGAGTCATTCGGTGGGTGCCATGCCCATCACACTCAATGCGTGTGAAGTGGATCTGGCGGTGGGATGCACGTATAAGTACATCAACGGAGGTCCCGGTGCACCGGCCTTCCTCTATGTACGCAGCGATCTGCAGGAGCGTTTGCTCAACCCGATCTGGGGCTGGTTCGGGCAGCGTGACCAGTTCGATTTTGCACTCGAGTATCAGCCCGGTCCGGGCATCCAGCGTTTCCTTACCGGGACCCCCACCATCCTCTCCCTGTCGGCCATAGAACCCGGGGTGGACCTGCTTCTCGAGGCAGGCCTGGAGCAGGTACGGGCCAAATCGATCCGGCAAACCGATTACCTGATACGGTTATGGGAGACGGTACTCCAGCCACTCGGCTTCCGCCTGAATTCACCCCGCGACGCCTCCAGGCGCGGTTCTCATGTCTCACTGGGCCATCCCGAGGGGTTCCGTATCGACCGGGCCCTGATCGAAGAGATGCACGTTCTGCCAGATTTCCGCTCTCCGGACAACATCCGTTTCGGCCTCGCCCCCTTGTATACCTCCTACACCGATATCTATGAGGCCGTGATGCGACTGTGTACCGTGGTGGTGGAGCGACGGTACGAGAAGTATC
>RFHZ01000302.1 GCA_003696125.1 Nitrospinota bacterium | reverse complement strand
GGGATCTGTCTCGGCATGCAGTGTGCGGTGATCGAACTGGCCCGGAACGTCTGTGGGCTGGCCGATGCCAACAGCTCGGAATTTGATCCGGATACCCCCCATCCGGTCATCGATCTGATGCCAGACCAGGTCGGGATTGAAGCCAAGGGAGGAACCATGCGCCTGGGAGCCTATCCCTGCCACCTGCGAGTCGATTCCCTCGCCTATACGGCGTACGGCAGCGAGTGTATCTCTGAACGGCACCGGCACCGCTATGAGGTGAATAATGCCTATCGCGAACAACTGGAGAAGGCCGGCATGCGCATAACCGGTCTCTCCCCTGACGGGCAACTGGTGGAGATCGTTGAGCTGGCCGATCACCCCTGGTTTGTGGCTGGACAATTCCATCCCGAATTTAAATCGACTCCCCGTGACCCTCATCCCCTCTTCCGCGATTTCATCCGGGCAGCACTCAAGCACAAAGGAGCCTGAGGTGGAGAGGGTGACGGTGCGGGTGGGGGACATCAGGATCGGGGAAGAGCATCCCCTGGTCCTGATCGCCGGTCCCTGCGTGATTGAGGGCGAAGCCTTTACCCTGCGGGTGGCGGAACGGCTCAAGCGTATGGCGGAGACGGCAGGGATCGGGCTGATCTTCAAATCCTCTTACGATAAGGCCAATCGCTCTGCCCTCACCGCCTATCGCGGGCCTGGGTTAGAGACTGGTCTCCGCATCCTGGAGCGGGTCAAAAGGGACCTGGAGCTGCCGGTACTCTCCGATGTGCATAGCGTAGAAGAAGCAAAGATCGCTGCCGGGGTACTCGATGTGCTCCAGATTCCTGCCTTTCTCTGCCGTCAAACCGATCTGGTGGTGGCGGCAGCAGCCACGGGTCGGGTGCTGAACATCAAGAAGGGCCAGTTCCTCGCTCCCTGGGACATGCAGAATGTTGTGGAGAAGGCGATTTCGACCGGGAACAGGCAACTGCTGCTTACCGAGCGGGGAGTGACCTTCGGCTATAACAACCTGGTGGCAGACATGCGCTCCCTGATCATCCTGCGGGATCTGGGCTATCCGGTCGTCTTTGATGCCACCCACAGCCTTCAGCGTCCTGGGGGGGCCGGTACCTCTTCAGGAGGGGATCGGGCCTTTATCCCTCACCTGGCCCGGGCCGGGGTGGCCACCGGATGCGATGCGATCTTCATGGAGGTGCATCCCTCCCCGGAAACCGCACCGTGTGATGGTCCCAACATGCTCCGGCTCGAGGATCTGCCCGCATTGTTGCCGCAACTGATCGCCATTGATCGTATTGTACGGAGAAAAGAAATCCTATCAGCGCAGTGAGGCATAGAGGAGAGAGAAAGAAGATGGGGCAAGGGCTGCAGGGAACGGTGGTGATGATTACCGGAGCATCGAGCGGCATCGGCTGGGCCACGGCGAAGCTCCTGGCCCAGGAAGGCGCCCGTGTCGCCCTGATGGCGCGCTCCCAGGAGCGACTACGCCGCCTGGCCGACGAGATCAGGCAGGAGGGAGGGGAGGCACTCCCCCTGCCGACCGATGTGGCCGATCGGGAAGCGGTACAGATGGCGGTGGAAGAGATCCTCAAACGCTGGCAGCGGATCGATATCCTCATCAACAACGCCGGCCAGGGCTACTACGCGGCGGTGCAGGATATTCACCCTAAAGATTTCGAGCAGTTGATGGCCATTAACCTCTACGGGGCCCTGAATGCCATCCAGGCGGTACTGCCGCATATGGAGCGCCAGGGACGCGGACACATCGTGAACATCTCCTCTGTGGTGGGCAGGCGGGCTATTCCCTTCATGGGGGCGTACTGCGCAACCAAGTTTGCCTTGAACGCCCTGACCGAAGCGCTGCGGGTCGAGGTGCGCAAGAAGGGGATCTGGGTAACCCTGGTCGCTCCTGGCCGTACCGATACCCCTTTCTTTGAAAATGCCCGTGCCAGCAAGGGGATAAAGCCTTTCCCTCGCCAGCGGGGCATGTCTCCTGAAGCGGTGGCACGCCATATCCTGCGTGCCTGCCTCAAACGCAAACGAGAGGTAAACCTCACCTTCTCCGGCAAACTCCTCATCTGGCTCAATGTCTTCTGCCCCTCCCTCGTCGATCTGGTGCTCGGGATGATGTTTCGCCGCACCCTGGTGACTTCGGTAGAAGGGTAACCCTGACACGAAAACCTCTGGCCTCTGGTCATACCAGTCGCTCAGATGAGGACCCGGATGAGGTCTTCATGGCTGATGATTCCCTGGGTGGCCAGCTCTAAGGCATGCTGCATCTTGGGAATCATCCCTTGGGCAACCGCCACCTCACGCAAGGCGGAGCCGCCCAGGCCCTTGTAGATGGCGGTGCGGAGCTGGTCGTTGACCTCCAGGAACTCGTAGAGCATCACCCGGCCGAGGTATCCGGTCTCCTGACACTGCTGACAGCCGACCGCTTCATATAACGGTCCCTCCGTCGATAGCCCGGCCTCTTGCAGGAGGGAGTAGATCTCGGCATCGCGGGAGATCTCTCTGCGACATGCCGGGCAGAGGCGTTTCACCAGGTTTTGACTGACGATTCCCAGCAGCGCAGGGGCCAGCAGATAGGAGGGGATCCCGATATCGGTCAGACGGGTAACCGTATCGGTTGCGCTGTTGGTGTGAAGGGTGGAGAGCATCAGATGGCCGGTCAGGGCGGCTTCGATTCCGATAGAGGCGGTCTCCAGATCCCGCATCTCACCGACCATGATCACATCCGGGTCATGCCGTAAGATGTTGCGCAGGACCCGGGCAAAGGTCAGGCCGATCTTGGCATTGACCTGGATCTGGTTGACTCCGGGGATCTTTGATTCCACCGGGTCCTCGATGGTGATGATGTGCAGGGGGCGATGGATCATCTCCTTGAGCAGGGCAAAGAGGGTGGTCGATTTTCCCGATCCGGTGGGACCGGTGACCAGGATCAGGCCGTAGGAGCGCTGGGTCAGCAACAGCAGCCGGCGGTAATCGGCCGGTCGAAAGCCGAGGGAGCGCAAATCGATGGCCACGTCTTTATCCAGGATCCGCATGACCACCGATTCCCCAAAGATATTGGGGATGACCGAAATACGGATCTCTACTTCTTTCTCGGCCCGACGAAGCCAGATGCGGCCATCCTGGGGCAAGCGATGCTCGGCGATATCCATCCCGGCGAGGAGCTTTATGCGCGAGATGATGCGACGCTGGAGCCGTCGATCCAGTACATTGGCCTCCCGCAGATCCCCATCCACCCGAAAGGCCAGCACCAGTCCATGGGCCTGCGGCAAGAGATGGATGTCTGACGCCCCCTTCTGAATCCCCCTGTAGAATAATGCGATTGACGAGCCGGACGATAGGGGCTTCATCCGCTTCTCGTTTGAGGAGGTCCTCGTTGATCTGCTCCTCTTCCTTCTCCTCCAGCTCACCCCCCAGATCTTCGGTGAGTATTCCCAGCTCACTGTCTCCCTCGCCCAGGACCTGTTCGATCCCCCTGGCCAACTGAGACGGGGTGACCAGGACCTCTTTGATCGTCTTCTGGACCTGAAAACGGAGCAGGTCGTAGATCTCGGTGTTGGTGGGATTGGAGATGGCAACGGTTAAGGTCCTCTCATCCGTGTTGATGGGGAGAAAGTGATACCGCTGGATCAGGGAGCGGGGGATTTCTTCTACCGCTGCCGGGTTGATCGGGTATTTCTCCAGATTGACAAAGGGCATGCGGAACTTGAGGGCCAGGGTAGAAAAGATGGCCTCTTCTGAGGCCAATCCCATGCTGATCAGGATCTCCCCCAATTTCTTTCCCCGCCGTTTCCGCTGCTCCTCCAGCGCTGCCTTTAACTCCTCAGGAGTCAGAAGACCGGTTTCGACCAGGAGGTCACCGAGACGCATGTGCCGGTACTTTTCACGATTGACCTGCTGTGGACTGGGTGTCTGGGCCATCAGAGATTCCTTTGCTGCGTGATTGAAGAAGGTGAAAACCTAACCTGCTTCAACTTGTTCAGTGGACGAGAGGAGGTCTTCTCCTTTCTCTATTCGGTAAAAAAGGGGTAAGACTTAAGCCCGATTCTGGAGGGGGGCAAAGAGAAGGGGAAGGAAAACAAAGGAGGAAGGCAGGAACGTCAAAGGACGTCCCTGCCGCATCTTACGCTTCTTTGGGTTGTTCGATAGGCAGATCCAGCCTATCCCCCCACTCCTTCCATGAACCGATGTAGTTGTGGACCCGGGGATACCCGAGGAGCCGCAACGTAAAGTAGGCATGGGAGGAGCGGTACCCTCCTTGTCAGAAGGGGACCACAGCTTTATCACGTGTGATACCGCACGCCTCGTACATGGCCCGCAGTTCGTCACCAGACTTGAAGGTTCCATCCGGGTTGAGGTTGTTCACCCACTCCAGATGTACCGCTCCCGGGATGGTACCTCCACGGGCAGCACGGACATTCCGGCCGTAGTACTCGTCGTCTGTCCGCGTATCCAGAATCACCACATCCGGAGCAGAGAGCATATCCCGGATGGCATCGGCGTTGCGATGCAACTCCGGCCGATACCTGGCCTGGAAATGCGTCTGCTGCGGGATGGTCGGTTCGGTCGAGACCGGGTACCCGGCGGCCACCCAGGCCTTGAAACCTCCATCGAGGATATGCACATCCTCGTGTCCCATATACTCGAGGAACCAGAAACCACGGGCCGCCCGCATCCCGGCGATCCCTTCGTAGAAGACGACCGTCTTGTCATGATCGACCCCACGCAACCCGAACAGGTACTCCATCATCCACATAAAGCTCGCCATCGGCTCCGGATTGGTGTTGTTGAGGCTGATCCCGTACAGGTCAAAATGCACCGCTCCAGGGATCCATCCCTTCACAAAGGTGTGCGTGGTCCGGACATCGATCAGGACCAGCCTGGGATCCTGGAGACGGGCATACAGCTCCTCAGGAGACCAGAGGAGCTGTGGGTTGGCATACCCTTTGTCTACCATACCTCCCTCCTTTTCTCTTATTTAAATAACTCTTCTCACTACTCCTTCCGGGCCTGTAAGGCCTGGAGAATCTTTTCCGGGGTCAGGGGGAGTGAGGAGATACGCACGCCTGTTGCCTGATAGATGGCATTAGCGAGCGCAGCAGCCGTGGCCACGATGGGTGGCTCTCCCACCCCCTTGGCTCCATAAGGACTCCTGGAAGCCGGTTCTTCCACCATGACCGTCTTTATTGGGGGAACATCAAGGGCACTGGGGATCTTATAATCGAGCAGGTGGGGATTGCTCAGCTTCCCATTCAGAAAGATCATCTGCTCCATCAGCCCATAGCCCAGACCCTGCGTCGCTCCTCCTTCCATCTGCCCCTGCACCGACAGGGGATTGATGGCAAAGCCAACATCCTGCACCACGACTAGATCGAGCACCTTGACCGCACCGGTCTCTGGATCGACCTCCACGGTGGCCACCTGAATGGTGAAATTCACCGTAGGGGCCTGCGGGGTGGTGGAGGCGGTGACCACCGGGGGTCCCCCCCTGCTCGTGGCTGCCAGGTTATAGAGGGTCTTAAAGGAGACTCCCCTCTCCGGTACCCCTTTCACATAGACCTCGCCCTTGCGGATCTCCAGATCGTGGACATTCGCTTCCAGGTGATCGGCGGCAAGTTCTAAGAGCTTCTGCCGGAGGGTTTCTGCAGCGAGCTTGACGCTCGCACCCATGCTCCGGGTGATGTTGCTCCCGGCACTGACCGGGGCAACAGGAGCCACATCGGTATCTGCCGTGGTGACACTCACCTGTTGGAGATCGACCCCGACCTCCTCGGAGACGATCTGGGCCAGGGTGGTGTGGGTCCCGGTGAGGTCGATAGAACCGGTGGTCACGGCCACCGTGCCATCCTGGTTCAGCTTGACCGTGTTGCTCCCGGCCTGGGCACTGGAAGTCCAGAAGCTACAGGCAATTCCTCGACCCTGGTTGGGAGCAAGCGGTTTGCTATACCAGCCGCTCTCCTCCACAGCTCGATCGATCAAGGCCACCAGGTCTGCCGAATCGTCGAGTGACCCGATGGCGGTCTGTTGCCCCTTCCGCAACGCATTCTTCTTGCGCAACTGGATCGGGTCCATCCCCAGGTGGGCGGCGATACTCTCCATGTGTGACTCACAGGCAAAGGTGACCTGGGGGCTTCCCGGTGCCCGGAAGGCTCCACAGGGCTGCTGGTTGGTATAGACCGAATAGCCGGAAAAGTGGACGTTGGGAATGTAATAGGGACCGGAGAGCCGTCGGCACACGTTGCCGGCAAAGTTATAGCGGCCGATGGCATAAGCCCCGGTGGCAAAGTAGATTCTCGCCTCCCGGGCAAGCAGCGTCCCATCCCTCTTTACCCCGGTTTTGAGCTCTACGATGCAGGGACGACGAGGGGTGGTATCGAGAAAGTCTTCCTCGCGGTCCATGGTGATCTTGACCGGACGGCCGGTCTTTTGCGAGAGCAGGATACACACCGGTTCGATGGTGGGAGCGATCTTTCCCCCAAACCCCCCACCGATTTCGGTCCCGATGACCTTGATCCGGGTGTGGGGGAGAGCAAAGATCTCGGCCAGGGCATCGCGCAGCGGAAACTGTCCCTGTGTGGTACTCCAGACCGTGATCTTTCCCGAGGGATCCACAGCAGCCATGGCCGCATGAGGTTCGATATAGGCCTGATGCGCCATCTGGGTTTCGTAGCGTTCTTCCACGATCAGATCCGCTTCCCGGAACCCCTGTTCCACATCGCCGAACCGCACCTCTCCCCCGTTACAGATGTTCCCTCGCCGCGGGAGATCAGGATCGGCCAGGTAGGTCTCCCACTCTTCATGAACCAGAAGGGCATCCGGAGCGGCAGCCTTCTGGGGATCCAGGATCACCGGGAGCTCTTCGTACTCCACTGCAATGAGGTGAATCGCCTCTTCGGCCGTGGCTTCATCCACCGCCGCCACGGCTGCGATCGGCTCCCCGGCATAGCGGACCTTCTCACGCGCAAAGATCAGCCGGTCTTTGATCAAGCCACCAAAGCGATGTTCAGGGGCATCTTGGGCCGTGATTACCGCCTTGACACCGGCCAGGCGTTCCGCTCTGCTGGTATCGATACGACGGATCCTGGCATGGGGAAGGGGACTCAAGAGGAGTTTCCCGTACAGCATGCCCGGAAGACGGAAATCATCGGCATAACGGGCCCGTCCTGTCACACGATCCGCGGCATCGATGCGGGTTACCCTTTGCCCTACAGCGGTATGCGACGCCATCTATAACCCTCCTTGTCCTGGGACACGTTTCACACCTCTGCCTGCACTCCGCATAGCGGGGATCCCTCCACCCTTTCTCAGGGAGTACGGATTATCCCCCTGGCAGATAGCGGGTTGATTACCAGATAAACAGCTTCACATAGTAGAGACATGTATAGCAAAAGCCGCTCCCCGGTGCAAGCGCTTTCCCTCCGCTTATAACGATTTCTGAGACTTCGGTGCTTCCGATCCCCCTGGAGGAGGGGAAGACGGCTGCCCGGGTTGGGGCGCGGGTTGCTGAACAGGGAGGGGACGCTCCAGACGCAGGCCTCCTCCCAGGAAGGCGAGCATCCGGGCTTCGGCCGTCGCATACCAGAGATAGGCCAGGGCAGAGAGCTTGCCCTCGAGATCCTGCTCCCGCAAAAACTTGGCCGCCTCATAGAAGAAGGCGGAAAAGATCGGCTCTATCCCCGCCTCCCTGGCCAGATTGATCCCGTCTCTGGCGTTCCGGAAGGCGCGTTCCAGCATGTTGATCAACGCCTTCTCAAAGCGCACCTTCTGTACCCTACCCCCTTTCCCGATCTCTGCCCCCAGGGAATAGTACTTGGTGATCAGGGAAGCGGTCCCGTAGTACAGAGCCATGGATGCTCCCAGACGGGCGTAGGGGGAAGCACTGATCCCTGCCCCCAGGGCCAGATAGGTAGCGTAGGCCAGGGCATAAGATGGATCCTTGCTCATAAAGGCCCACCGGTAAGCGGAAAGGGTCAGACCCGCCTCCTCAGCCTGGTTTTGCAAGACGATGCTGTCCAGGTAGTTCATCCCCGCCTCTGCCGTGGTCTGGAACAGTCGCGCCGCCTTATCGATCACCTCTACTGCCGGGGCAGGGGTACCGCTAAAGCCTAACCCGATGAGCAGGCGGTCCTCGGCCAGGGTATGTAAAAGGTCAGCCATCTTGTAGAAGAAAGCCGCCTCGTAAAGCTTCTGTCCGATCCGTTCCCACTCCTGCTCACTCGCTGGGGTCTGAGGTGGAGGAGGAGGCGGCGGACCACTCTCCAGCATGGCGGTCAGGAACAACTGCATCCCTCCCCGCGAGACCAGGAGGTTGATGAACTCTCCCGGTTGCGTCGCACTGACCAGTTGGAGGAGGGTGGCCGTATCCATGACCGGAATGCCGTTGTACTGGAGGATGATGTCTCCGGCCAGAAGACCGGCTCGTTCTGCCGGACTCCCCGGGGCCACCTGGTTCACCATCACACCGTAAGGAGAGTCGGAGACCTGAATACCGAGTTGAGGTCGCCTCGTCTGTGTCGTTCCTCTCGGTGCCGATCCTCGCCTCTTTTCGGCTTTCTCCTGCGCCTGTTTCAGCAACTTCTCCATCTCTCCTTCTCGAATCTCTCCCAGGAGGATGCTCCCCCAGGCCTGGATGGTCAGCCCGTACGCTTCGGACAGGGCCGCCACATCGCTGAGCGTGCGCGGTGTCTCCATGTCCAGGCGATTGAGGAAGGCGTCGAGCTTCCCCCTGACCGCCTTTAGGGAGTCGAAGTAATTCTGTAGAGCCTGTCCCCCTCCGCTTTGCGCCGTCTGGATGATATCCGTGGCCACCAGGGCTGCCTGGGCCATCAGGACCGCGGTGAACATACGATCATAGGCCACGGTAAAGAGTCCCTGCGCAGCCGCATCCTGGGCCAGGGAATATGCACTCTCCGCCTGGGTGACGATTTGTCCCAGTTCAGGAGGGAGCTGGCCGGCCATCTTCACCTTGGAGATGAGCTCCCGGTATTTACTGAACAGGACCTGGGTGCGGTTACGGATCTTGGCCTGCACCGCTCCCGGGATCTCGGGAGGCTGATCATTGGCCGGACGCGCCTGCGGAAGTGGTTTGCCGGTCAAGAGCTGATAGGCCTGGGAGATATCGCTCACTTCCCGGACCTCTACCCCCAGGGATTTGCCTCGCTCCACCACATCGACCAGCTTTTTGAGGCGCTGATCCATGGAAAAGCGTTGTCCATACGGGATCAAAATCAGCTTTTTCCCTCGCTTGGCCGCCCCCTCCAGCTTCTGAGGAATGCCGCCCACCGGCCCGATGGTCCCGTCCGGGTTGATGATACCGGTCATGGAGACTTCTGGTTTGACCTGATCCCCTAGAAAAGCCGCGGTAAGGGCAGCGGTCATCAACCCACCGGCACTGGGACCGTCGATGCGTCCGCCGACATCAAAGGAGATCTTATAATGGGTGAGATCGACTCCCAGGAGCTGAGAAGAGAGGACCGAAGCCATCCAGCCGGCCGCTCGCCAGGAAGGGCCGCTCCCTCCGGCCACCTCTTCAAAGAACCCTACCCGGATCCCCTGGCGGGGATTCGGCTCGACCTCGACAATGACCTGGCTGGTCCCTCCCATCACCTCCTTGCCTCGTGAGGCGAACCAGAGGGCATCGACCGCCACCTCTTTGGTCGCCAGGGCCAAAGCCAACGAAGGCCAGATAAAAAGGATAATGAACAGCACGGGAAGGTAACGCGTATACGCTTTCATCTTTCCTCTCCTCTGACTAGGGTGCGTGGAACACTTATGCCCTCCGGGTGGCACGGTATAGGTCTCGCCAGGCCTCCAGAGAGACTCAGGTGCCATCATAACACCTCCCTTCTCCCCCTGACAAGGGAATTTTTCTTCGTTTCTGCTGCCCTACAAATTCCCTTGCATTTTTGCGGTGGGCAGGGCAGAATAGAGGGACAATAGTCGTCTGTTATTGCTCATCATTATGCGGTCAGGAAGAGGAGAGGCACTCGCATGAAGATGCCACTGGAGGATGTCAAGATTCTCGATCTTTCCCATGCCCTTGCCGGGCCCTTTTGCTCAACCCTGCTCGGCGACTATGGTGCCGAGGTGGTCAAGGTAGAGGTGCCGGAAAAGGGGGATATCGCCCGGGCCTGGGGACCCCCTTTTTACCAGAGTGAGACCGCCTACTTTGTCAGTCTCCACCGCAACAAGAAGAGCATCGAGCTCAACCTGAAGAGCGAGGCGGGCAGGGAACTCTTCTTCCGCCTGGTTGAAGTCTTCGATGTGGTGCTGGAAAATTACCGGGTCGGTGCCCTGGACAAGCTCGGCCTTTCTTATGAAAAGGCGCGGGAGCGCAATCCGGGTATCATTTACTGCTCCATCTCCGGTTTTGGTCAGACCGGCCCGTATCGCGACCGGGCAGCACTCGATCTGATTGTGCAGGCAGAGAGCGGGATCATCAGCATCACCGGGGAGCCGGGGAGCCGGGGGGTCCGCTGTGGGGTCTCCATTGCCGATCTTGTCGCCGGCATGTACGCGACCTTCGGGATCATGGCCGCCCTCCGGGTCAAAGAGAAGACGGGTAAAGGCCAGTACGTCGATGTTTCCATGTTCGATGGCCAGTTGAGTATCCTGCACGGGACCATCGGGGCGTACCTGGCCGATGGGATCGTACCACAACCGATGGGGACGGCGTACAAGGCCCTGACCCCTTATCAGACCTTCCGCACCAAGACCCGCGATCTGGCCCTGGCGGTCGGTAGTGACAAACTCTGGCGCATCTTCTGCCCGCTGATGGGGATCGAGGAGATGATGGATGATCCCCGTTTTGCCACCAACCAGGCCCGGGTGAAGCATCGGGAGGAGCTCTGCGCCAGGCTGCAGGAGATCTTCCTGACCAGGACTTATGAGGAGTGGGAGGCCCTCTTCCTCCAGCATGGCATCCCGGTAGGGGCGATCAATACCATCGATCAGGTCGTCACCCATCCCCAGACCGCTGCCCGGGAGATGATTGTGGAGCAGGAACATCCGGTGGCCGGCAAGGTGAAGATGGTGGGGGTACCGGTCAAGCTCTCCGCAACCCCGGGAGAGGTGCGGGAACCGGCTCCCCTGCTCGGACAACACACCGATGAGGTGCTGCAGAAGTACCTGGGTTTGCGCGAGGAAGAGATCGCCGAGCTTCGTCAACAAGGGGTTATCGGGAAACGACACCAGAGATAGCAGCGCACAGCAGGAAAAAGCCAAGAAGAGAGGAGTGGTATGGAAGGAAGACTTAAACTGGGAGTCGATATCGGCGGGACGTTTACAGATGTGATGCTGATCCAACCGGATGGCGCACTCTGCATCGGGAAGGTGTTGACCACCCCCCAGGATCCCTCTAAGGCGGTCGTTGAGGGGTTATCGACCCTGTTGCAGGAGCTGGGAATTCCTCCTGCTGCCATCGGCACCGCCATCCACGGTACCACGCTGGTGACCAATGCCATCATCGAACGTAAAGGGGCCAAAACCGGGCTGATTACGACCAGGGGGTTCCGCGACGCCCTGGAGATCGGTCGAGAGATGCGCTACGATATCTACGACATCTTTCTCGAACTCCCCAAGCCGCTGGTACCCCGCTACCTTCGTAAGGAGATCACAGAGCGGTTGAACCATGACGGCAGCGTGGTCATTTCCCCCCGACGTGAGGAGATCACTGCCGTGGTAGAGGAGTTGAGGCGTGAAGGGGTGGAAGCGATCGCCGTCTCCCTCCTCCACTCTTTCCGCAATCCGGCGCACGAGCGCCTGGTCAGAGAGGTCATCTCCTCGGTCGATCCTGCCCTCTATGTCTCTCTTTCTTCCGATGTGGTTCCAGAAATCCGGGAGTATGAGCGCACCTCGACCACGGTAGCTAATGTCTATGTCCAGCCGCTGATGCAGCGCTACCTGGAGAAGCTCCTCCAGGAGTTGCAGGAGCTGGGATTGCGTACCAACCTCTATATCATGCTCTCCAACGGTGGCATCACCACCTGCAAGACGGCCGGCGAATTTCCTATCCGCCTCATCGAATCAGGCCCTTCGGCCGGGGCTCTGGCTGCCGCCTTTTACGGGGAACTCACCGGTACCGAGCATGTCATGTCCTTTGATATGGGGGGGACAACGGCCAAGACCTGCCTGATCGATCACGGACAGCCGATGACCACCACCGAGTTCGAAACGGCACGGGTCTACCGTTTCAAGAAGGGGAGCGGGCTCCCGATCAAGGTGCCGGTGATCGAGATGATCGAGATCGGGGCCGGAGGGGGGAGCATCGCCCACATCGACAAGCTTGGGCTTTTGAAGGTCGGCCCGGAGAGTGCCGGAGCCTCACCCGGTCCTGTCTGCTACGATCAGGGAGGGGAGGAGCCGACCGTCACCGATGCTGACCTGATTCTCGGGTACCTCGATCCCGACTATTTCCTGGGGGGAAAGATGCGGCTCAACCTGGAAAAAGCCCGGGAAGCGATAGAGAAGAAGATCGCCTCTCCCCTGGGAGTCGATCTGACCCGGGCCGCCTGGGGGATCCACCAGGTGGTGAACGAGAACATGGCCAATGCCGCCCGTATTCATGCCATTGAGCGGGGAAAAGACCCGCGTACCTATACCCTGATCGCCTTTGGTGGGGCCGGACCGGTTCACGCCTTTCGGGTCGCAGAAAAGCTCCGCATCAAGCGGGTGATCCTCCCCTATGCCGCCGGTGCCACCTCGGCCCTGGGGCTTCTGGTTGCCCCTCCGGCTTTTGACTTTGTCCGCACCTACATGAGTTCCCTCTCTGGGCTCGATTTTTCGGTGGTGAACGCCATCTTTGCCGAGATGGAGCAGCAGGGAAGGGCGTTGCTGCAGGAAGCAGGGGTGGCAGAGGAGGATATTCAACTCCTGCGGACAGCCGATATGCGCTACGTTGGTCAGGGGTATGAAATCGTGGTCCCTATCCCCAGCCGTTCCCTCTCTTCCCAGGACCTCCCGGTCCTGCGCGAGGCCTTTGACCGGGTATACGAGAACCTCTACCATCGCCTGAACCCGGATGTAGAGGTCGAGGTGCTGAACTGGCGGGTCCGGGCCCTGGGTCCCAAGCCGACCATAGCCCTGAAGACTGCTGTTCCCCAGGATATCCCGCTGTCAGAAGCGGTAAAGGGAAAACGTAAGGCCTACTTCCCCGAAATGGAAGACTATATCGACTGCCCGGTCTATGACCGGTACAGGCTCTCCGCCGGGGTAAGCCTGCAGGGACCGGCCATCATCGAGGAGCGGGAATCGACCGCCGTGATCGGTCCCCATGCCACGGTGCGGGTAGATCAGTATAACAATGTGATCGTTGATCTATAACCGGCCGGAGAATATCACAGGACAGGTAACCATATCTGTGATCCTTGCTGACCGTTTCCCCAGCCGAAACAGGAGGAAGGTATGCACGACTTTGATCCGATTCTTCTCGAAGTCCTCTGGAATCGATTGATCTCCATTGTCAACGAACAGGCAACCGCGCTGATGAACGCCTCCTTTACCACCGTGGTGCGGGAGGCGGGTGACCTCTCGGCCGGGGTGTTTGATACGGAAGGGAACATGCTGGCCCAGGCCGTAACCGGAACTCCGGGGCATATCAACACCATGGCCACGGCGGTTCGCCACTTCCTCAAGGCGTACCCGCTGGAGACCCTGCATCCCGGGGACAGCCTGATCACCAACAACCCCTGGCTGACCTCTGGTCACCTGCACGACCTGACCGTGGTGACCCCGATCTTTTACCAGGAGGAACCGATCGGGCTCTTTGCCAACACCTGCCATGCCATGGACATCGGGGGGCGAACCCTGGGGGCAGATGCACGAGAGGTCTACGAAGAGGGGCTGGCCATCCCGATCATGAAGCTCTACGATCGGGGCAAACCGAATGCCGATCTTTTGGCCATCATTCGGGAGAATGTGCGGGTCCCAGAACCGGTTATCGGGGATATCATCGCCCAGGTGGCCGGGAACGAGGTGGGGGGACAGAAGCTGATCGAGTTCATGGAGGAGTACAAGTTTACCTCCCTGGCCCCCCTGTCCCGGGCCATCATTGAGACCTCGGAAGCCGCGATGCGAGCAGCCATTCGAGAGATCCCTGACGGTACCTACCGTCACCAGATCATGGTGGATGGATTCGATGATCCGATCCGGATTCAGATCGCCATCACCGTTCAGGGGGACGAGATGCTGATCGACTATGCCGGCACCTCACCCCAGTGCGATCGGGGGATCAACGTGGTCTTCAACTATACCCATGCCTATACCACCTATCCGGTCAAGTGTGCGGTCAGCCCCCATGTACCGAATAACGAGGGGAGCTTCCGTCCGGTCAAGGTGACCGCTCCGGAAGGGTGTATCCTCAATGCCCAGCGACCAGCCGCGGTCGGGGCACGGCATATCATCGGCCATTTCCTCTCCTGCGCCGTATTTGGGGCCCTCTCCCAGGTTATCCCTGAACGGGTCATCGCCGACGGTTCGGCCGGGCTCTGGAACACACAGGTACACGGTGAGGATGAAAACGGGAAACCGTTCGTCTACGTCTTCTTCTCGGCCGGTGGCATGGGGGCACGCCCCACCGCGGATGGACTCTCGGCCACCGCCTTTCCCAGCGGCATCCATGGGGTGCCGGCCGAGATCATCGAGAACGTCTCCCCCCTGGTCATGCTCTGCCGGGAACTGATCCAGGATTCGGGGGGGCCGGGAAAGTTCCGGGGGGGATGCGGGCAGCGGATGACCCTCAAGGTGCGTAGCCGAAAACCGATTGTCCACTCCTGCATGTACGACCGGATCAAGTTCCCGGCCCTCGGCTTTTGCGGAGGGAAGGAGGGGAGAAGAGGAGACCTCTACCTCTCTGACGGTACCCGTCCCCATCCCAAGAAGAAATACCTCCTCATGCCTGGCCAGGAGGTGACCCTGGAGTTGCCGGGAGGAGGGGGATTCTATCCTCCTACCGAACGGGAGATCGAGCGGGTGGTCGAGGATGTGCGCAACGGTCTGGTCTCAGTAGCCGCTGCCGAGCAGGAGTACGGGGTGGTCCTCGACCCGGTCACCCTCACCGTGGATGAGGAAAAGACGGCACAGCGACGGAAAAAAGCGTAAACACTGGACTCGGAGAAAGCCGGTCCCTTACCGGTAAAAGAACTCGAAGGGTCCCAGGGGGGCAGGGAGGGTTATGGTCTCCCCCGGCAGCGGTGGGGTAAAGGGGACATAGACCCCTGCCTCCCAGCGTAACCAGCGTAGAGACGGGTCTTCAAGGGGGGCAGAGAAGCGATAGACGATCTCCTGTGGATCACCGGTCGGGGCCAGTGCGGTCACCTGGACGGTGAGGCCGCTCAGGCGGATCTCCTCTCCCACCTTTAAGGGTTGATCCTTTCCCCGAAACATCCGTCCCAAAATCCCGGTGAAGAACCTCCCGTGTAATCTCACACGCAGCGTGCGATCATCCAGTCGGGTCATTTCCAGCGGTACCGGACCGGCCACCAGTGCCCGGACCCTTCTGGGTAGCGGTTTTCCTTGCAAGGTTCGCAGGGTAGGAATGAGGCTCACAAACATCAGGTAGTCGGGAGGATTGACGATGATCAGGTCCTGCCGGGTGATGGCGGGATCGGTCGGGACACTGGCGATCGCTCTGGTTATCGGTTCGCCGAAAAGCCTTACCGCATAGACATTGATAGGCATGAAGAGCGGGGCAAAGATCAGGTGTACCCCCAGGAAAAACACCGCCATGCCCCGTGCCGGGACCTGCCAGATTCTGGCCGCAGGGAGGCCTTCCCTCCGGAGAAACAGATACTCTAAAAACTGGGCCAGCAAGCCCATCGCTCCCAGGCCGACGAAGAAGAGCAGCCGGTTGGAGGGAAAAACAGCCGTCACCGGGAACAGGGAGAGTATCATGCCCAATCCCCAGAAGCGTGCCACGCGGTCCCGTCGCAGCAGAGGGATAAAGAGGAAGACCAGGAGGAGGATACATCCCACCCCCAGCCCCCAGAAGACCTCGTTCCATTTTTCTGGCGTGAGCCCAGCCGCCTCTGCCGGGATCGGTGACCACTGTCCTAAAAGGAGGAGGGGGGCCCGGTGGAAGAAGGAGACCAGGAAGGTGGCAGGATTCCGTAGAGGATCGATATACACCCCTGAGCCGTAGGTACCGAAACCGAAGAGCCAATAGACTAGCGCCCAGGAGAGGAGGACAGCAGCGTTAGGGAGGGAGGCCAGGAG
>RFHZ01000301.1 GCA_003696125.1 Nitrospinota bacterium | reverse complement strand
ATCATCATCCGTCCTTCCTCGTAGGGTGACGATCCGGCGCTAAACGCTCCTGTTCCTAGCACATCTGCAGTTTCCCGCCCCAGGTGAAGGGGCTGATGCTGCCTCTCGATGCTTCTCCCTCTCCCCCCGTGCATCTTGCTGTACCAGCAGAAAGTCATTGACAGGCAGAGAAGAGAGTGCTAGATTACGCGCTCGAAGTGGTGGTGTCTGTGGTGGTGGAGGTCTGAGCCGTGGGGAAGAGGGGATATGCGCAAATTCCTGCATTTGGCCGATATTCATCTGGGCTATCAGCAGTATAACTCCCTTGAGCGACAACGGGATTTCTTCCATGCCTTCTACGATGTCATTCAAAGAGTCGCCATCCCTCAGCAGGTCGATTTCTGCCTGATTGCCGGGGACCTCTTTGATAAGCGGAGCGTGGATCCACGCACCATGAACCAGGCGGTGGCGGCTTTGACCTTGTTGAAAGAGGCCCGTATCCCGGTCTTTGCCATCGAGGGGAATCATGACGGGAGGCAGTACGGGGAGTCGGTGACCTGGGTCCGCTTCCTGGCCGCCCTCGACTACCTCTACCTCCTGGAACCCGTGCATGAGGAGGGGGAGATAAAGCTCCTTCCCTGGGACCCGGCACAGAAGAGCGGGTCTTACTACGAGCTGGACGGGGTGCGTATTATCGGGTCGCGCTGGTACGGGAGCACGGCTGGCCGGATGATTGCACCGTTAGCCGAGGCCATTGCTGCTCTTCCGCCAGCTCCCTACACCATCCTCCTCTTCCATCAGGGGATCGAAGGGTTTATGAAGGAACAGGCTGGCGGTATCACCTACGAGCAACTCCAGCCGCTGCGCGGTCTGGTCAACTACCTGGCCCTGGGACACATCCACAAGCGGTACAGCATCGACGATTGGGTCTATAATCCCGGCTCCCTGGAGAGCTGTAACGTTCAGGAGGCCGAGGAGCAGAAAGGTGCCTTTCTCGTCACCCTTGATGAGCAGTACCGGCATCGGGTGGAAGCGGTCACCGGTTACCGTTGCCGGCCGTTTCAGCGACTCTGCTTTGACCTCAGCCGCTCTCGCACTCCGGAGCAGTTCCAGCAGGAGCTGCTCGGCTATGTACAGGCTGAACGAAAAACGTTTTCCATGCCACCGGTGGTGGAGCTAGTGATTACCGGTCGCTGCCACTTTCCCCGTTCTGAAGTGGACTGGAATGCGCTGAAAGTCGAGGTGCAACACCTGCTCACTCCCCTCTGTCTCCTCCTCAAGATCGAGGCCGTCCCGGCCGAACTCCCGGTCTTTCCCGGGACCATCGGCATGGATCGCCGTGCCCTGGAGCATCGTGTGCTCAGCGATCTCCTGGCCCGGGATGCCCGCTATCGAGAAGATGCCGAGCACTGGGCAAGGGTGTTGCTGGAGCTCAAGCGAAGAGCCTTGCAAAAGGAACCGGCTCCCGAACTCCTCGCCTATTTGAGCCAGGTAAAGCGGGGGAAAGGCTAGCAGTCGTTCCGCTATGCCGCCTTTACCCTGCGCAAGCGCTGCCAGGGGGATGGTGTGATCTGGAGCATGTACCCGGTTACCTTCTTCTGTCTGACCGACTGGGTCTGGGAGGAGAAACAGGAGCGGTTTGAGGCTGCGCTGAAGGGAGGAAGAGTTACACCATAGCAGGGGTATCAGGTGGGGACAGAGAAAAGTATCCCTATGTAAGATGTCGCTGCCAAGTTGGACCTTGCGATGTAAAATATATCAGAGGATGAGAGTGAGGCAATAACTGTTCTCTTGGAGGAACAAGGGATGAGCAAAGTGATTGAGGCAGTATATGAAAATGGGGTATTTCGTCCTCTGGAACCGGTTATATTACCAGAAGGGGAGCATGTCCAGGTAACAGTGCCAGACCTGAACAGGGTACGGCAACGGCGACTGGTCGCACTCGAGGCATTTGACAAAGAGTGGGCAGAGTTGACAGAGGAGCAATGGCAATTGTTCGAGGAAGCAGTGCAACGACGACCATGGTTCGGAGATCGCCACCTTGACCTATGAACGGCTACCTTCTTGCTACCAACATTGTCACAGCACACCTCAAAAAGCATCCTCTCGTGAAGCAACGTATCCGCGACGCAGAGGCAGCAGGCCGTCTGGTGATGCTGAATGCTGTGACCTACTATGAAATACGGCGAGGTCTTCTCTTTGCCGGTGCTCAGAGGCAGCTAAGAGCCTTCGACAAGCTGTGGCAAGCACTCGGCATCGTCATGATCGATCACGCGGTGCTCGATAAGGCAGCAGAACTATATGTCGAGTTGAGGAGGGCAGGACAACTGATCGAAGATGCAGATATCCTCATAGCTGCCATCGCCGTTGTGCACAATCTAACCTTGGTTACGAATAACACAGGACACTTTTCTCGTATTGCTGACCTGCATGTGGAAGATTGGCTCACTTCTTAAGCTATAGCTTCTCCTGAGACTGATGAGGGCATACCTCAGTTTAGAGGATTTTTGAAATGAGTT
>RFHZ01000300.1 GCA_003696125.1 Nitrospinota bacterium | reverse complement strand
AAGCAGGGGAGAGCGTCTATGTACGAACTGATCGCGGTACGCAAGGTCTTCCCGGGAAATGTCATCGCCCTTGATGGGATCACTCTCACCATCGCTCCGGGTGAACAGGTGGCCATCATCGGTCCCAGTGGAGCCGGCAAGACCACCCTCTTCCGCCTCCTCAACTGTACCCTGGTCCCGAGTGAGGGAGAACTCCGCATCGGAGGAGAGGAGGTAAGGAGACTGCGGGGTCGCCGACTCCGGCAGGTGCGGCGGCAGATCGGGACCATCTACCAGCAGCACAACCTGGTCCCCCGCCTCCGCGTCATCCACAACGTGCTGGCCGGTCGTCTCGGCGCATGGTCCACCCTGCGGTCCCTCTGGTCCCTGCTCAAGCCGCTCGACGTGCCTGACGCGTATGCCGCTCTCCAGCAGGTCGGCATCCCGGAAAAGCTCTATGCCCGCACCGATGAGCTGAGTGGTGGACAGCAACAGCGGGTAGCCATTGCCCGGGTCTTGCTCCAGGACCCGGCCGTTATCCTCGCCGATGAACCGGTCTCCTCGGTCGATCCGGCCCTGGCCGAGGCCATCATCACCCTGCTGCAGGAGATCTGTCGCACTGCCCCAAAGACGTTGATCATGAATCTCCACTCGGTGCACCTGGCCCTGGCGCATTTCCCCCGGATCATCGGGCTGCGAGCGGGAAAGGTGCTGTTCGATCTGAATCGAGAAGCGATAACCGATGAGCTACTCACGACTCTCTATCAGGGTATTGAAACTCCTCAGCGTGCGGAGCAAGGGGATGCAGGATTCCGGCTCCCCTCCCGATGCGGTCCCCTCCCTGTCTAAACAGGAGCGCTCGCGCTGGAGGCCGCTTTGGCTTCTCCTCTTCCTGGTCGCTCTGCTCTGGAGCTACCGGACAACCGAGATCGATCCGCTTTTGCTCTTGCAGGCAGAAAGCCGGGCCAACATGTGGGAGTTCCTTTCCGGGATGTTTCCACCTGATCTCTCCTGGTCCTTTCTCGCTTCCCTGCTGAGGCCGACCCTGGAGACGATCCAGATCTCCCTCATGGGCATGCTGATAGCCATACTGATCGGCTTTCCCCTGGCCCTACTCGCCACGAGCAACCTGGTGTTCAGCGGCATACTCCACGCCTACACCCAGACCTCCTGGCAGCGACAGGGAGGGAGAGTGCTGCTCTATCTCCTGGCCCGGGCCTTGCTCAACCTCTTCCGGGCCGTCCCAGAATTTGTCTGGGCCTTGCTGTTTGTGCGAGTGGTTGGTCTGGGCCCTTTCCCCGGTGTGCTGGCCATCGGTGTGGCGTACGGCGGGATTCTGGGCAAGGTCTATGCCGAGATCCTGGAAGAGGTTGAGCCGCGTCCCCTGGAAGCACTGCAGTCTACCGGAGCGTCGCAACTGCAGATCCTCTGTTATGGCTTTCTACCCCAGGTGTTACCCCATGCTGCCGCGTACACCCTGTACCGCTGGGAATGCGCCATCCGTGCCGCGGCGATCATGGGGTTTGTCGGGGCAGGGGGGATCGGTCAACAGCTTGAGCTCACCATGCGCATGTTCGACTATCGACAGGTCATGACCTGCCTGCTCATCATCTTCCTGCTGGTCACCGTTGTAGACCAGCTCAGTGCCCTGGCACAGCGTTATCTGGCTGGGAGAAGGGAGAAAGCCTGGGGTGCTGCTTCGGTCTGGGGGCTAGGCCTTTTGCTCCTCTTCCTCTGGGCCTATCACGGAAGCGGGGTCAAGCCACTCCTTCTCTTGGGAGCAGAAGGGAGAAGGCAGGTACTCGCCTTTATCACGCAACTCTTCCCCCCTGATCTCTCCCTTGCCTTCCTGCAGGAGACCCTTTTGGCAGCAGGAGAGACGTTAGCCATCGCCTTCATGGGAACACTCCTCGCCGTAGGGATCGCTTTTTTCCTCTCTCTGCCCGCTTCCCAGATCTTTATGGCTGAGGGAGTCGTCTCCACCAGGGAAGCAGGAACCGGCCGGTATCTCCGCCTCTGCGCTTCTCTCCTCGCTCGTGGACTCCTCAATATCCTGCGCTCCATTCCAGAGCTCATCTGGGCCCTGGTCTTT
>RFHZ01000299.1 GCA_003696125.1 Nitrospinota bacterium | reverse complement strand
TGATCAGGGTTGGCCGGTTATACAGGCCGTGTGTTCCGGGAAAGGGAGGTTTGTTGCGTGGTTCCCCACGCCGGTCTTCCAGGCACTCGAGCAGGGCGGTCTCTTCTCCCAGGATATACCCTCCTGGAGAGACGAAGATCTCGAGATCAAACCCCGGATCGAGGAGACCGAGGTGACGGATACGCGCAAGCTCTGCCGCTAAGATGCGTCGTTCCGGTGCGTATTCATGGCGGATAAAGACGTACCCTTTCTGCGCCCCCACGACATGCGCCGCGATGAGTATCCCCTCCAACACCAGGTGGGGGAGTTCGGCCAGGATCACCCGATCCTTAAAGGTGCCCGGCTCCGATTCGTCGGCATTACAGATCACATACTTCACCGGTGCGTTTTGTCGCTGGACCAGTTCCCACTTGATCCCTACCGGGAAGGCTGCCCCGCCCATCCCCCGCAGATCACTCTCCTTGAGCATACCGATGACATGGAGTGCCTCTCCCTGTCGCAGGCGCCGGAGCACGGCATAGCGATCCTCAACAGAGGCGTAGGGATCTCCCGGCCAGCGGGTCTGGGTAAGGTGAAAGCATCCGTCTCCCAGGGTTTCTGGATGGTGAATGGCGTGGATGATAGCCTCCAGGGAGGCTCCGGATAGGGGAGTTTCGTTTACGGCAACCGCCGGGGCGGCATCGCACCGTCCCAGACAGGAGACCGGCTGGAGTTCGGCCCCGGTTCCGTCCAGGGCTTCTCGCAGGCCTTCATAGAGCTGATCGCTTCCGGCCAGATAGCAGGAGAGGTCACGGCAGACCCTTACCTGTACCGCCGGAGGAGGGGTGGTGCGATAGTGGGGATAGAAGGAGACCACCGCTTGAATGGCGTGAAGGGGGATCTTTTGGGTGACAGCCAGTTGTCGCAGGTCGCTTTCGCGTAGATAGCCATGCTGGTTCTGTAGGGCGTTGAGCGCCGCAATGAGCGACATGACAGAACTCCTCTGGACCGTTATCTGATCCCTGGTAAGTAGCTATTACTCACCCTTTTGCACGCTGAGTCATCTTAAGGCCATACGTGACCGGAAAAATCTTTTACCACCGAGCCCGCAGAGAACGCCGGGATGCAGGGGCAAAAAACTCTGCGGGCTCGGCGTCCTCGGCGGTGAAAGCCTTCAGACAGCGATGTTTTACCGAGACACAAAAATCCTCAAAAGTCAGTCATAGTTACTTACTCAACCGTACCAATGACCGGAATATAGAATAGGCGGAGAGAGATGTCAAGCGCTTCTCCGGAAATTTCATTTGACAATCGCTCCCATTTGTATTAGAGATGTTGGACAGGTGGGGATTAAGTTTGGTCGCTGGCAGAGGAGGGACGCCATGCAACGGATAATAAGAGATACTAAAGCGTTTCGACTGCGTACCCCGGTTATTTCCCTCTCAGCAGTATTAATCAGAAGGACGATTTTCCGCTCTCTTCTCCTGGTGGTCTTCCTGGTGGGTCTTTTCCTGGGACCGGGTATGGCGGCAGAGTTGCCTCACCTGCGGGTCGGAGCACTGGCCAAAGGGAGTGTGCGGTGGGAGATGACGATTCTCAAAAAGCTCGGATTGGATACCAAGTACCAGTTTGTGCTGGACGTGGTCCCGTACGCGGGAAAGTCGGCCACCGAGGTCGCCCTGCAAGGAGGGGCGGTCGATGTGATTGTGGATGACTGGTTCTGGGTGGCCCGTCAGCGGTCGCAAGGGGTTCTGCTGACCGCTTTCCCGTATAGTCAAACCGTGGGTGGGGTGGTGGTTCCCAAGGATTCGCCGATTCAGGATCTCCCTGACCTGCAGGGGAAGAAGATCGGGCTGGCCGGAGGACCGCTGGATAAGAGCTGGTTGATCCTCCGTGCGGTTTACCTGCAACGGTATGGAAGCGATCTGCAAGACCTGACCGAGACGGTCTCGGTGGCACCTCCCCTGGCCTCGGTCCAGTTGGAGCGAGGCGAGCTGGATGCGATCGTCCAGTTCTGGCACTTCATTGCCCGTCTGCTGGCCAAAGGGAAGACCCGGCAACTGGTGAGTGTCGATGCCCTGATGCGGGAGTTAGGGCTTTCGGAAACGGTACCGCTGCTGGTCTACGTCTTCCCCGAGAAGCTGGTCCGCCAGAATCGTCAACTGGTGCAGAACTTCATTCATGCCGTCTATGAGGCGAAACAGTATCTGCTCGACCATGATGAGGCCTGGAAGGAGATAGCGGATCTGGTCAGGGCTCCTGACGAAAAGACGCTGATCCTGATTCGGGAGGCCTGGCGAAAGGGGGTACCGAGAAGATGGGATGCAGAGACCTTTGCCAATCTGGAGCGACTCTTCCACATCATGCGGCGTATCGGTGGAAAACGGCTTATCGGAACGGAACAGATCCCGGAGGGGACGTTCCTGAAGGAGATTTCTTTCTGAGAACGGGCTGAGAGACACGGTATGGAACAGTCAAAACTCATGGATACGGCAGGTGTTGATACCAGGAATCTCCCCCTGCTGCGTCCGCTCGCCTATCACCCCTTTTGGAATCGAGTCGTCTCTGCTGTAGCGCTTCTGGCCGTGTGGACCGTCTCCTCCTGGCTCCTCTCCCCCCTGGTTCTGCCGGGTCCGTGGCTGACCATACACACCCTGTGGGAAGATGTGCGGCAAGGGGAGATCTTTTATCATCTCGGCACCACCCTGTTCCGGATCTTCTGGAGCTTTACCCTGGCCATGCTCCTGGGGGTGATTACAGGACTGGCCATGGGACTCTCCCGCCGGGTAGAGACCCTGCTCGATACCTGGCTGGTATTGGCGTTAAACACGCCGGCCCTGATCTATATCTTTGTCGCCTATCTGGCGCTGGGATTGAATGAGTGGGCGGCCATTCTTGCCGTGGCGGCGAATAAGATTCCGGTCATCACCGTCGCTATCCAGGAAGGGGTAAAGGCTATCGATCCGAAACTGGTGGACATGGCGAAGGCGTACCGGACTTCGCGTCGTCGTATCCTGTTGAAGGTCATCCTTCCCCAGGTGGCTCCCTATATCATGGCTGCTGCCCGCTCCAGCCTCTCTCTGGTCTGGAAGATCGTCCTGGTCGTCGAGTTCCTGGGACGGAGTAACGGCATGGGATTTCAGTTACACCTGTTCTTCCAGCTCGCCGATATGGCGCATGTCCTCTCTTATACCCTCTTATTCGTCGGCGTCATGCTCTTGATCGAGTTCCTGGTGGTCAAAAGGGTAGAACAGGCACTGTTTCGCTGGCGAGGATAGCCATGGCCAGTATCGAAGTCATCGGAGTGCGCAAGGAGTATGATACCGGAGCCGATCGACCGGCCTTCTGTGCGCTCGATGCCGTCTCCTTCCAGGTGAAGGATGGGGAGTTTGTCTGCCTGTTAGGACCCTCCGGTTGTGGCAAGACGACATTGTTGAATATCCTGAGTGGACTGGATACCCGCTATACGGGACGTGTCCTCTTCAACGGGAAGCTGAGGGCCCCTGCAGAGATGCCAGCGGTCCATATCGGCTACATCTTTCAGGAACCCCGGCTCTTACCCTGGTTGACGGTTCGCCAGAACCTGGAGTTTGTGCTGGAATCAGAGGGGTATCCGCGAGAGGAGTGGGAGGAGCGGGTGAGAAGATATCTGGAACTGGTCGGGTTGTGGAATTACCGCGACTACTACCCTGCGCAACTCTCCGGAGGGATGGCGCAGCGGGTCTCCCTGGCCCGTGCCTTTGCCGTAGACCCGGATGTCCTCCTCATGGACGAGCCGTTTAGTGCTTTGGACGAGCTGACGGCTCGCAAGATGCGGCGGGAGCTCTTGCATATCTGGAGTCGCCTGCAGAAGACGGTGATCTTTGTGACGCATAACGCGTACGAGGCGGTTTATCTCGCCGATCGCATCTTCCTGATGACCAAGAGCCCGGGGTCGATCTACGATGAGATTACCATCCCGCTTGCACGGCCTCGCCGGTACAGTGATCCGCAGATCTTTGCCCTGAATGCGCGTATTGTCAACGATTTTTTGCGACACAACTACGAAGAGACCGATGTGAGTGAGTTGTTATAAACCAGGCACACAGTACTTGATATCTGGTAGGGCGCAGCGCGCTGCGTCCCTACGCGCTGCACCGGTCACCTGATCACACATAGACCAGGCACCGAGTAAGATGACTGTTCCTGAGCTTGTGCAGGGAAAAAGGAGAGGATCTATGAGAGTCGGGCACCTGCTGGTTATTATCGTTTGCACCATACTGCTGTTCCCGCTTCTGGGATGGGCAGCAGGGAAGAATCATGTCTATGTATCGAATGAAAAGGATAACACCGTCAGCGTCCTCGATCTCCAGACAGATAAGGTTATTGCGACCATCCCGGTAGGAGAACGCCCGCGTGATCTGAAGCTGAGCGTGGATAAGCGCCATCTCTATGTGGCCCTGGGGGAGGAGAATGCCCTGGGGGTCATCGATACGGAGACCCTGAAGGTTGTGGATCACCTCCCGGCCGGAGATGATCCGGAGATGTTTATTGTGCATCCCAACGGGAAATATATCTACATTTCCAACGAGGACCAGAATACCGCTTCTGTGATCGATATCGAGACGAAGAAGGTGGTGCAGGAGATCCCGGTCGGGATCGAGCCGGAAGGGGTGGGGGTAAACGACGATGGGCGCTGGGTCTGTGTCACCTCTGAATCGACCAGTATGGTACATATCATCGATACGCGGGTGCAGAAGGAGGTGGCCACGGTACCGGTAGACCTGCGTCCCCGCGAATGCGTCTTCTCGCACGACGGGAAAAAACTCTGGGTCTCCTCGGAACGCGGCGCCTCGGTCTCGGTCATCGATACCAGCTCCTGGCAGATCGTGCAGAGGATCGAGATCCGCATGCGGGGAATCCGGAAGTACGACATCACACCCAAGGAGATCGAGTTGACCCGAGACGGCAGGCTGGCCTTTGTCAGTCTGGGACGGGCCAATCATGTGGCGGTCATCGATGCCCGCACTTACAAGATCCGCAAGTTTCTCCTGGTCGGGGGGCGTCCCTGGGGCATGGATCTGACCTCAGATGATGGCAAGCTTTACGTGGCCAACGGGACGAGCAACGATGTCTCCATCGTCGATGTGAAACGCTTAGAGGTGATCAAGTCGGTCCCCACCGGCCGCTTTCCCTGGACGGTGCTGGTGAACGATTAAAAGGAAGAGGATACGGTTATGACAGGCACGGCCAATGCAGAGCCGATTTTAGTCGTGGAAAAACTCCGCAAGACCTATGGCCAGAGGGTGGCGCTCAAAGACATCTCCCTCTCCATCTTCCCCGGAGAGTTCGTGGTGCTGCTCGGTCCCAATGGGGCGGGTAAGACGACCCTCTTCAATCTGATCACCGCCTTGTTCAATCCTGATGCCGGCCGGGTGCTGGTGAATGGGTACGACACGACCAGAAATCCGGTAGCTGCCCTGGCCTCGCTGGGGGTGGTTTTTCAACAGCAGACCCTGGATCTCGACTTAACCGTCACTCAGAACCTGATGTTCCACGCTGCCCTGCAAGGCATGTCTCGCCGCATGGCAAAGGCACGGATCCAGGAGGAGGCGAAACGCCTGGGAATGCAGGATCGGTTGAAGGAGCAGGTGCGGAAGCTGAACGGGGGGCATCGCCGGCGCGTGGAGCTGATGCGTGCCCTGCTCCACCATCCCCGCTTCCTCTTGCTGGATGAACCGACAGCCGGTTTAGACATCGCTTCTCGTCGCCTCCTGCATGACCACGTGCGCCAGCTCTGCCGACAGGAGGGGGTGACCGTGCTCTGGGCCACCCATCTGCTGGAGGAGGTCAATGGGGTGGATCGGGTCCTGGTGCTCCACAAAGGGAGTATCGTTTGTGAAGGGACCCCGGAGGATATGATCAGGCAGACCGGAGCGGCCGATCTGCATGAGGCCTTTGCCCGGTTGACACCAGAAGGAGAGGAGGCATGAATACCCAACACGCGCTACGCGCTTTAAGCGGTATCCTCAAACGGGAGTGGTTCCGCTTTTTGCAACAGCGAGCCCGTCTCCTTTCGGCCATCGTGCGTCCTCTGGTCTGGTTACTGGTCTTTGCCACCGGCTTTCGGAGTATCCTGGGGGTCTCCATCATCCCTCCTTACCAGACCTATATCTACTATCCCGTATATATCATGCCCGGCCTGATCGGCATGATCCTCCTGTTCAACGGGATGCAATCCTCCCTCTCCATGGTGTACGACCGGGAGATGGGGGTGATGCGGGTCCTGCTGACAGCACCCCTGCCCCGCTGGTACCTGCTGGTGGGAAAACTGCTGGCCGGCACCACCGTGTCGATCATCCAGGCTTACGTCTTCCTGCTCATCTGCCATCTGGTCGGCTATCGTATCCCCGTTACCGGCTGGTTTACGGTACTGCCGGCCATGATCCTGGTCGGCTTGATGCTGAGTGCTCTCGGTATGTTCCTCTCCACCCATGTCCGACAGATGGAAAACTTTGCCGGGGTGATGAATTTCGTCATTTTCCCCATGTTTTTCCTCTCTTCCGCCCTCTATCCGCTCTGGCGGGTGCTGGAAGGGAGTGAAGTGGTCTATTACCTGGCCCTGGGGAATCCCTTTACCCATGCGGTGGAACTCCTCCGCTTTGCCATCTATCGCCAGGTGAACTGGATCGGACTGCTGGTCGTTGCCACCAGCTTTGTCCTCTTCCTCCTCCTGGCGATCCATGGATACGATCCGCAAAAGGGGATGGCCCGGCGGGCCATTGCCACCTGAACGGTTGCTTAGACGACAGAGGAGTGTTATGTCCATGAAGTACCGCTGCTCTCTCCTTTTCACCCTCCTGGCGACGGCACTGCTGCTCGGTGTCGGTTTTGCTGCCCAACCCCGGGAAGTCCTGGTCGGTTATCTCGGCCTGGAAGGAGGAGTCGATCTCGGGTTTTTGGGACCAGAGGGGGGCCTTGATCTGCGACAGTTTGGACTCGGTACGGGCAGGTATTCGGCGGTGGATGGGGCGCGGATGGCCTTAGAGGAGGCGAATACGCTGGGACGCTATTTTCAGATGAGGTTCGCTCTGGTACCCCGCTTTGGCCGTTCGACTCCAGAATTACTCACCCATCTTCAGAACCTCTACACCCAGGAACAGATCCGTTTTTTTCTCCTCGATGTGCCCGGCTCCATGCTGCAAGAGATCGCCCAGGCAACACGACAGCAGGAGGTGTTGCTGTTCAATGTGGCGGCGATCGATGATAACCTGCGCCAGGAAGACTGTGCTCCCCACGTCTTTCATGTCGTCCCCAGTCGTGCCATGCTCGCCGACGGCCTGGTGCAGTATCTGATGAAACGGAACTGGAAACGCTGGCTCCTGGTGACCGGCCCCAGTGAACGAGATCAGGCGTTTGCCCAGGCGATGAAACGGGCAGCCCAGCGCTTCGGTGCCCGCATTGTGGATACACGACTCTGGAAGTCAGGCGCGGATATCCGGCGGACGGCCGAGGCAGAATTCCCCCTGTTTACGGCACGAGCCGAGTACGATGTGGTGGTGGTGGCAGATGAAGAGGCGGAATTTGGAGAACTCCTCCCCTATCATACCTATCTCCCGCGACCGGTGGCAGGCACGCAGGGACTGCGACCGGTGGTCTGGTTCTGGGGCTTTGCCCAATGGGGGGCTACCCAGCTCAACGCACGTTTCATCCGGCTGACCGGCCGGAAGATGGAGAATACGGATTGGGCCAGTTGGATGGCGATGAAGATGATTGCCGAAGCGATGGTGCGGACCAGATCGACCGAGGTGCAGGCGGTCAGAGCCTATCTCCTCGATCCGGAGGTGACCTTTGATGGGTACAAGGGTCCTTCCCTCGACTTTCGCCCCTGGAATCATCAACTCCGACAATCGATTATCCTGGCTACCCCCCGTGCCCGGGTTTCCATCTCTCCGCAGGAGGGATTTCTGCATCCGACAACCAAGCTGGATACACTCGGCTATGACCGGGCAGAGAGTCGGTGTAAATTTTGAGCAGGACGGCATGGTATGAGTAACTCGATGGACCAGGGAGGAGGAGGAGATGCGCAAGATAGTACTTCTCTTGCTGGTAGGGTTTCTCGTGGTGATCAACCCGCTGGGGTTTTATCCCGGATCGAGAGAGGTGGGAGCCGCAGAGGAGCAGGAGTCGGCTCCCCCACAACCGGGAGAGGAGCAGGCGGAAGAAGCGATCAAACTCCAGCCGAACATCGTTACCGCACCCCGTGTGGCCAAACCCCTGCTGGAGGTTCCTGCAGCGGTTGGGGCCGTGGAGAAAGAGGATATTCAACTGGGTCGGCAACAGCTGGGACTGGATGAGTCTCTGGTCAAGATCCCCGGCCTCTTTTTCCAGAACCGTTTTAACTTTGCCCAGGATTTGCGGATCGCCATCCGGGGCTTTGGGGCACGTGCCGCCTTCGGTATCCGGGGGGTCAAGATCCTCGTCGATGGCATCCCCGAAACCCTACCCGATGGACAGGCACAGGTCGATAACATCGATCTCGGCTCTGCAGAGAGGATTGAGGTGATCCGCGGCCCCACCTCTTCCCTGTACGGGAACGCCTCGGGTGGGGTGATCAGTATCATTACCGAAGAGGGACCGGAGGAACCGTTTGTAGAGACCCGGCTCTCTTGGGGAGAATTTCGTTTTCAGAAGTATCAACTGAAGACCGGCGGGCAACACGGACCGCTGAACTACCTCGTGAACCTCTCCCGCCTGGATATGGAAGGCTTCCGCGAGCATAGTGGAACGGAGAACGTACTGGTCAATAGCAAACTGCGGCTAGACATCGACGAGACTTCCACGGTCACCGCCTTGATTAACTTCGCCCATGCGCCGATTGCCGATGACCCGGGTGCCCTGACACGCGAGCAGGCCGAGGCAGACCCCCGGCAGGCCAGAGATCGCAATGTGCAATTTGATGCTGGTGAGGATATCACGCAGGGACGTTTCGGGCTGGTCTACCAGAAGCGGTTCGGCCAGAGTCATGAACTGAGCGCCAATGCCTACTATGTATTTCGTGATTTTGCCAATAAACTCCCCTTCCAGGGAGGAGGGAGCGTCGATTTCGACCGCTTCGTGGTCGGAGGGGGGATGAAGTATATCTATACCACCCAGATCTGGGGGCGACGCAACCGGCTGACCCTCGGTATCGATCTGGAGTTGCAGAACGATGACCGCCGGCGCTTCGATAACAACAACGGACAGCTCGGTGATCTGGTATTCAACCAGGAAGAGGAGGTGAGCAGCATCGGGCCGTTCATCCAGGACGAGTTTCGCCTCCTCAAAAACCTGGAGTTGACCGTGGGAGTGCGCTACGATCGGGTACGGTTCAGTGTGGAGGATTTCTTCCTGAGCGATGGAGATGATTCGGGAGCACGAACGCTGGATAAATTCAGCCCCATGATCGGGTTACTCTACACCTTTTCCCCCGCCCTGCACATCTACGGGAATGTCTCCACCTCTTTTGAGACCCCGACAACCACGGAATTTGCCAATCCCTCTGGACGCGGAGGATTCAATCCCGACCTGGAACCACAGAAGGCAACGAACTATGAGATCGGGGTGAAGGGAAACTGGCGGGGAAGGTGGAGCTACGAGCTGGCCCTGTTTACGGTACGGGTCGAAGATGAGCTCATCCCCTTTGAGCTCCCCGATAACCCTGGACGCACCTTCTTCCGTAACGCCGGCAAATCTACCCGGAATGGGGTGGAGTTGGGATTGAAGGCGGAGTTGTGGAAAGGCCTTACCGCTTCTGTGGCCTATACCTTTTCTGACTTCTTCTTCGAGGAGTTTCGGACCGAGGATGGGGTGTTCGACGATAACGAGATTCCGGGCATCCCCAAACACCAGCTCCATGGAGAGATCGCCTACTTTCACCCTTCCGGGTTGTACGGCATCTGGGATATTCTGTTCGTGGACAAATTTTTTGCCGATAACGCGAACACGGTACAGAACGACGCCTACACGATTGCCAATCTCCGTCTGGGCTATGTCGGACAGTTTGGAAACTGGGAGGTTTCCCCTTTCCTCGGTTTAAACAATCTCTTTGATGACCAGTATAACGCCAACGTCCGGCTTAACGCCTTTGGAGGACGCTTCTTTGAGCCGGGACCCGATTTCAACGTGTACGGGGGGCTTTCCCTGAGCCATACCTGGTCTGGAGGCCTCTAGTCCCAGGGATAGAGCGGGAAGGAATGGAACAAGGGGAGTAAGGAAGGGATGGTGACAGGAAGATGGAGCAGGATAATGCTGCTGGTAGGTCTGGGGCTCTATCTGCTGGGAGGCATGAGCTGGGCAGGCGCTGCCTCCAGGATCCTGATCCTGGACGACTTTGAGGATTGTGACCCCAACCTGGAGATCTGGTTTGTACCGGAGATAGAGGGGAGTACCTCCTCCGGTCTCTTTACCTGCGACACCGAGGAGAAAGCAGGGGGAAAGCGTGCGGGTCGGGTGACGGTCAAGCTGAAATCCGGTGAGCTGCGCTTTGGTCGGACCCATAAACTGCCGAAGTTCGCCGGGTATAGGGGGATCGGTCTCCATCTCAAGGGGACAGGGCTTAAGCATGTGGTATTGAGTATCTACGATTCCCAGGAGGTGTGGTACAGTCCTCGCATTAAAATCCGTCCCGACTGGACAGAAGTGCGGATACCGTTTAAACTCTTTGTTCCAGAAGCGTATGAGAAGTCCAAACTCCCCAAACATCCGACCATTGATGATGCGGCCTTTGGACTGTGGTTCCTTTTGACCGAGCCGTATACGCGTAATAAGCCGGGGACAAGCGGGACCTTATGGGTCGATGATATCTTTCTGTACCGATAGCGCAGGGTGTCTATGATGATCGAATTTCTGGCTAAGGGGGGGATCATGATGATCCCCATTGCTCTCTGCTCGGTGCTGGCGGTGGCCATCATCGTCGAACGGGCGGTGCGGTTTGCCCGGACCAAAAACGACTCCGAAGAGCTCGTGGCGCAAATCAAGCATTGCATCCTCTCGAACAAGTTCGAGGAAGCCATGGCCCTGTGTCAGCACTCCCAGGATATGGTAGCCCGGTTGCTGGAAGAGGTGATCCGAAACCGGCACCGTCCCCCAGAGGACCTGGAAAAGACGATCTCCCTCCTGGGTTCCCGCTACCTGCAGGACCTCTCTAAATACTTGCGTGGACTGGGGGTGATCGGGAACATAACCCCGCTCATGGGATTGCTGGGGACGGTACTGGGGATGGTCAAGGCGTTTATGAAAGTCGCCCATCTGGGGGGAAAGGTGAATCCGAGCATCCTGGCCAGCGGAATCTGGGAGGCCCTGCTCACCACGGCAGCCGGCTTGAGTGTGGCCATCCCGGTGCTCCTCGTCTACCACTATCTGGAAGGGAAGGTCGATGAGTACGCCTTCCGGATGCAAAATGCGAGCATGGAGATCTTACAGACCTTAAAAGGACAGGCCTATGATAGAGTTTACCCGGAGAAAGAGGGTTGAGAACACGCTGAATATCGCCCCGCTCATAGATATCGTGTTCCTGCTGCTCATCTTTTTCCTCCTGACCTCTACCTTTATGCATACGGGGATTGAGTTGACCCTCCCCGAAGCGCAGACAGCCGAGGTACAGGATGTCGAGGAACATGTGATTTCACTTACCGGCGAGGGGGAACTCTATCTCGACCTGGAACCGGTGTCCTGGGAAGATTTACCAGAGCGCCTGCAGCAGAGTCTGGCCAACTCCCCGGAGAAGGTGGTGGTGATCAACGCGGATAGAGGAGTCCCGTTGGGATTCTTCGTCAGAGCGATGGATATCTCGAGACAGGCGGGTGCCCTTGAAGTAACCATCTCTACCCGGCCTCCTGGGGATGATACTCGCTAAGAGTTTAGGGCCAGGGAC
>RFHZ01000298.1 GCA_003696125.1 Nitrospinota bacterium | reverse complement strand
TGGAGGTCTTAGATAGCCTGTTTGCCAAGGAATGAGAAGGAATCGATAGATGAAAAGAGATCTCTTGACCCTGGACGATCTGAGTGTGGACGAGATCGAGCAGATCCTGGCTCGGGCCGCACTCCGGAAAAAAGAACTGCGTGCCGGGATTCCTCACCCGGTCCTGCAGGGGAAAACCCTGGGCATGATCTTCAAAAAACCCTCCAGCCGGACCCGGGTCTCCTTTGAGGTGGGGATGTACCAGCTGGGAGGCTATGCCGTGGTCTTGAGCCATCAGGATATCCGGATGGGACAGCGGGAGAGTGTGCCGGATATCGGTCGTCTCTTCTCCCGCTACCTGCACGGCATCATGGTGCGCACCTTTGCCCACGAGGAGGCAGAGGAGCTGGCGCAGTATGCGACCATCCCGGTGATCAACGGTCTGACCGATCTGACCCATCCCTGCCAGATCCTGGCCGCCATCTTCACCATTCAGGAACAGCTCGGCCGGTACCGCGGGGTGAAGGTTGCCTATGTGGGAGACGGGAACAACGTGGCCCACTCCTGGCTGAAAGGAGCCTCCAAGCTGGGTATCCACCTGACCATCGCCTCTCCCCCCCAGTACCAGCCCCGCGCCGATATCGTCAAAAAAGCCCTGGAGGTGGCCGAGCAGAGCGGGAGCCAGATCGAGATCATCACCGATCCCAGGGTGGCGGTGAAGGGGGCGGATATCATCTACACCGATGTCTGGGCCAGCATGGGACAGGAAGCAGAGCTGGAGACACGGCGCCAGGTCTTTGCCCCCTATCAGGTCAACCAGGACCTCTTGCAGGCAGCCAAACCGGAGACCCTGGTCATGCACTGCCTGCCGGCGCATCGCGGGGAGGAGATCACCGCCGAGGTGATCGATGGCGAGCGCTCCATAGTCTTTGAAGAGGCAGAGAATCGCCTGCATGTGCAGAAGGCGATCCTCGAGTTTTTGCTCCGACCAGAAGGGTTTGCCGCATAAGGAGGAAAGGAGAGCGATGGAAGAGGGGATCAAGCGGGTCGTGTTGGCCTATTCTGGAGGACTCGACACCTCGGTCATCCTGAAATGGCTGATCAACACCTATGGTTGTGAAGTGATCGCCTTTGTGGCTGATCTGGGACAGGAAGAGGACCTGGAGTGGATCCGGGACAAGGCGATCAAGACCGGTGCCACCCGGGTCTATATCGAGGATGTGAAGGAAGAATTTGTCCGCGACTACGTCTTCCCGATGCTGCGGGCCAACGCCATCTACGAGGGGACCTATATGCTGGGGACCGCCATCGCCCGTCCCCTTATCGCCAAGAAGCAGATGGAGGTGGCACGCAAGGAGGAGGCGGATGCGGTGGCGCACGGCTGCACGGGCAAGGGGAATGACCAGGTCCGTTTTGAATTGACCTATATGGCCATGGACCCCCATATCCGTATCATTGCCCCCTGGCGGGAATGGGAGCTGAACTCGCGTGAGGCCCTGATGAACTATGCGCGTGAAAACGGCATCCCGGTACCGGTCACCCGGGAAAAGCCGTACAGCACGGATCGCAACCTGCTCCATATCAGCTACGAGAGCGGTATCCTCGAGGATCCCTGGCTGGAACCGGATGCCAAGATGTTCCAGATGACGCGGGCCCCGGAAGAGGCGCCCGATACCCCGCAGTACCTGGAGATCGAGTACGAACGGGGAGACCCGGTCCGTATCGACGGCGAGCAGATGTCACCGGCCCGGCTCCTCGCCCACCTCAACCGGATCGGTGGGAATCACGGTATCGGCCGGGTGGACATGGTGGAGAACCGGTTTGTCGGCATGAAGAACCGAGGGGTTTACGAGACCCCAGGAGGAACCATCCTGCACACGGCACACCGGGCCATCGAATCGATCACCCTCGACCGGGAGGTCATGCATCTGCGCGATTCCCTCATCCCCCGCTATGCCGAGATGATCTACTACGGGTTCTGGTTCTCCCCGGAACGGGAACTCCTGCAGACCCTGATCGACGAATCGCAGCAGAACGTCACCGGCACCGTTCGTCTCAAGCTCTACAAGGGGAACTGCATGGTGGTAGGACGCAAATCCCCCTGCTCCCTCTACCATAAAGACTTCGCCACCTTTGAGGCCGAGGATGTATACCGCCAGAAGGACGCAGAGGGGTTCATTCGCCTGCAGGCCCTCCGCCTGCGTATCCGCTCCCTGCTGCAGGGAAGCCGGTGAGGCACAGAGGCTCTAAAACCAGGCACAGAGGCACAGGGG
>RFHZ01000297.1 GCA_003696125.1 Nitrospinota bacterium | reverse complement strand
GGCGTTAGAAGCGGCGATTTCTCCTTCTAGAGAACGGAGACAGCGCTGGACAAGGAAGGGGAGGATGACCGTCTGCACCCGGATCCCCTCTCGTCCCAGGCGGGAGAAACGGAGAAGCGCTTCGATCAGCTCCTCCATCTGGTCGGCCGCCCTCTGGATGCGGGAGAGGTAGAGCTGTCCCTGTTCCTCCAGTTGGGTGCCGTAATCCTCCTGCAGGGCCCGGGCAAAACCGGCCACGGCCCGCTGCAGGGCACGCAGATCGTGTGTCATCCCCTGCACAAACGCTTCCAGATCCTCGTTCTGTTGCTTGAGGGTCAGGGAGAGCTGGCGGGCGCGCAGGCAGATCTCGACCCGTGCCTGCAACTCGACCTTCTCAATAGGGCTGATGATCAGTTCATCCACCGTGCGCCACAGGTGGCGGGTCACCAGACCCACATCCTGGCGGGGGGTGATCAGGATCAGGGGGAGGAAGACCGGTTCTGCCGCCTCTTTTTTCGCCTGCACCGCTTCCCAGGATCGATCCAGGGCCGGGCCATCCAGGATGCCCAGGTCAAACGGCTCGTCCAGGAAGGAGGAATCCTCTCTTGCCCTCCCCTCGGGGGGGAGCAAGACCTGATAGCGGGTAGAGAGCCATTCTGCCAGCAGGCGACGATTTTCGTGATGCTCCAGCAGTAAGAGGATCCGGTTCATACGCTTTCCTCCAGGAGACTCTGCATAATCCCCAGCAACTCCCTGACCGCCAGGGGCTTGACCAGCACACCGCGGGCCCCATGGGCGAGGCTCTCCTGCTGTAGGGCCAGGCTCTGGCGGGGGGAGAGGATAAGGAAAGGGATCTCCCGTCTGCGCAGTTGTTCACACCGCTCCCAGATGCTCCGATCAAAACCGGCCAGATCGATCAGGGCCAGATCGATCTGGGTGGAAGCGGCCAGGACCTGGTCCAGTTCCTCCGCACTCGCCACTCCCTGCACCTGATAGCCTTCCCGGGTGAGGAATTGGGTCAACAGCTCCAGGTTACGCCGGTTACGATCCACGGCCAGGATAAGAGGGGGTTCTGGCATTTTTACTCCTTCCTTTCCGGGCTCACCCACTCCGGAGTGCCACGCAGGATGCCCCGCAGCCCGGTGAGCGGTTCTCCTACCCTGATCCCGTACCGGGTGATTTCGTACTCGCGCAGGGTTTTTTCAAAGTCGCTGAGCCGTTTCTTGAGCACCCCGATCGCCTTGCGCAGCTCCCCACCTATCTCCAGGTAGCGGAAGAAGATGATGTTGTCGGCGAGATAGCTGACCCCTACTTCGGTAGCCTGAAACTCGCCGGTGATGTTCTCCACCTCGTTCACCAGCAACAGGGTTTCTCCCATATTGGTCACGTACTTGCTCAAGGCGTGGAGCTGGGCGGTCAGGTCTTCTCCGCGTAGCGAGAGCCGGTACCCGGAGAGGCTATCGATCATCACGATGCGCGTGTGCTGCTCCTCTATTTCCTGCCGTACCAGGCGGGCAAATTCTTCCGGGGTGAATTGCAGCGGTTCTACCTTCACCACCGAAAGGGTTCCCCGCTCCACCATGGCC
>RFHZ01000296.1 GCA_003696125.1 Nitrospinota bacterium | reverse complement strand
TCGAATATCCTGCAGATCGCCCGTGCCTTTGGGGCTGCACCCATTATCGCCGTAGATGTGCACGATGAGAAGCTGGCTGCGGCACGCCAGCTGGGAGCCACCCATACCGTGAATGCGGCCCGAGAAAACGTGGCCCAGCGCATCCAGGAGATTACCGGCGGCCGGGGGGTCGATGCCGCCTTTGAAGCCCTGGGACGACCAGAAACGTTTGTGCAGGCCATAGAGGCGGTGCGGGATGGGGGACGGGCCGTGATGGTAGGGATCGCCCCGGCAGGGGTTACGGCACCGGTAGAGATCACCCGCCTGGTAAGACGGGAGATCCGTATCATCGGCTCCTATGGTGCCCGTACCCGTACCGATCTCCCCGCCGTTCTCTCCCTGGTGCAGAGAGGCCATATCGATGTGCGGCAGCCGATTACCCGTCGCTATTCCCTGGAAGAGGCAGATGCCGCCTACCAGGCCCTCAACCGAGGGGAGATCGTGGGACGGGCCATCGTGGTCGTTGAGTCTTAATCCTCTTGCGCTAAGCGATCTTCCTCGAATTCCTTATAGCGGTGGAGTCGGTCGATGCGTTCTGCCAGGGTGAGATCCGGGCTCCCTTTCCACTCGATGATCTGCCAGACCACTCCACTCGCTTCGCGGGGACTGAGGAGGATTTCACGCCGAAATTCTCCCTCGAGCGACTTCACCGGAATCCGTACGTTCTGGGCTTCCAATTCCCGGATATACTCGTCCAGGTCGTCCACTTCGAGGCCGATATGGTGGAGTCCTTCTCCCCGCTTCTCGATAAACTGGGCAATAAAACCATCCGGGGTTACCGCCTCGTCCAGGGCAAAAATGCTCTCACCCACCTGCATATACGCCACGGCCATCGGGTAACCTTGCATTGTCCCCCGCTTCCTGACGATGAGCTTGGCCCCAAAGAGCTTTTCGAAGAGGGGGATGGAATGGTCGAGGTTACGAACCGCAATGCCGATATGATCTACACGTCGAATTCTGGCCATACCCTGCTCCTTCTCCATTTAGTGCACATCAACCGCCAGGACAAGCATGGGGGGCATCTTTCGCTGGTGATGCGGCTCTTCTGTTCCGCCAGCATAATAGTACCACTGCCCTGGCCGTACCCGGGTTATATCGGCAGGAAGCGGAGGGAGATTTTCTACCCGCAGGCCGTTTGCGATAAAGGGTTGGGCATTGATCATGTAGACGATGTCTTCCTGCGTCTGTGTAGGATCCTGGGCGTAATGGACCATCGCGCCAGTTCCTGGGTTCAGGCAGAAGGCTCCACTCTGCGCAGAGAAATCAAAGGCCATACCCGGATTTGCCGCCAGGACTGCTCCGATGGCCTTGATTTCTGCCTTTGCCGTGCCGGTTAAGCCGAGGATGGTGGCGTATTCGTCCTGTGTCTGCTTCAGTGCTGCCTTCAGACGAGCCACCTCGGCCTGTATCTCGGCCGGAGTCTCTGCCTTGCCGGCCTGGAGAAGCAGGGAGGAGAGGATAAAAACCAGGATGCCCCCGAGTAGCCCCCACCCGTATTTCGCCATAATTAATCGCTCCTTTATCGTCTTCCCGTGTCCGTCCGTCCTTCCTTTTCCACCCGGCGCTTCTTATCGATCTGCTCTCCTTGAATCTTGGCTTTGCACGGATCACAGATGATATCGGTTGCCGGTTCGCCACAGACACTACAGAACAGCGTCTTCTTCTCTTGTTCTTTCTCCATGGATACTCTCTCCTCCCTTGCAAGACCCTCTGAGACGATTCCTTCCCTTCCCTGAAGATAACGCATTTCAGAAGAAAAGGCAACCGTCTATGTACAATGCGGCACAGAGCCGGAAAATTCCCCCCTCTCCTCGTAAGGCGTGGCAGCGCTGGACCCCTTCAGGTTCCAACCGGTCGCAAGCCGGCTGGGGGAGAAAGGGATTCTCGGCCGGGAATGCCGAGGAATTTTGCTTTGAACGGGGAAGAAATCATGGTATGATAAGAACAGGATTTCCTTTCATCCAGCGAGATCATCCCCAAAAGAGAAGGAGAGGCAGAGCGTGATTGCCGGATTTATTTTCATCAAGACCGACTTGGGAAAGATGGAGGATGTGGCCAACAAGGTGATCGAGATCCCTCAGGTGTCGGAGGTATACTCTATCTCCGGTTCCTATGACATCCTGGTCAAGGTCTATGTCAACTCCTATGAGGATTTTGTCAGGGTGATTCCCGGTACGATCCATGCGATTCCAGGTATCCGGGAGACGAATACGCTGATTACCTTTAATTCTTTCAAGTAATCCCCCCCCTCCCCGGATCAGGAGAGCCGGCACCGGCAAAGAGAGAAGACCTCTCAGGAAAGGGGGCTGTATTTTCTGCTGCCGGAGAGAGCTTCGCGGAGCGATGTCGAGAGCGTTATGAGTGTTGAGGCACATACGGGGCTCCTGGAGAATGCCCGGGACCGATGGGTTGCCACGAGCAGCCTGTTGCTCGGCATGATCGCGTACACCATGGCCATCATGATGGCCAATGTCGCCCTCCCCCAGATCATGACCAGCCTCCGGGCCGATCTGGATTATGCGCAGTGGATCCTGACCGCTTTTGGCATTGCCCAGACCGTGGTCATGCCGATGGTCGGCTGGCTTACCAGCCTTTGGGGACATCGAAACCTCTATCTGGGGAGCCTTTCCCTTTTCTGCCTCGGCTCCACCCTGAGTGCCCTGGCCTGGAGCACCGCCTCCCTGATCTGCTTCCGTGTCCTTACCGGCATGGGGGTAGGGCTCATGCAACCGATCATCATGGCCATGCTTTACCAGATTTTTCCCCCTCACCAGCGAGGTCTGGCCATCGGTCTCTCCATGGTCGGATGGTCGGTAGGGCCTGCGGTGGGACCCATCCTGGGAGGATACCTGATCGAGGCCTTCAACTGGCGGGCCGCCTTCTATATCAGTATTCCCCTGGCTATCGGTGGTCTGGTGAGCGCCTTCATCTTTTTACCCCCCCTTCCTCAACCTCCCCGCCGGAGCATGGATCAGATGGGACTGCTCACCATGACGGTAGCGCTGGTCACGCTGCTGATGGCCATAAGCCAGGGACGCCGTGAAGGCTGGGGATCTTCCTATATCCTGACCCTCTTCACCATTGCCATCGGCATGCTCCTCCTCTTCCTGCTGATAGAATGGCGAAAATCTTCTCCCCTGGTTGAGCTTCGCCTGTTTCGTTATCTCCCCTTTACCCTGGGCTGCCTGGTGGTGGCGATCAGCACCACCGTCTTTCGAGGGACCGGACTCTTGACCATCATCTTCCTGCAGCAGGTACTCCGCTTCACCCCCTCCGATGTGGGCTGGGCACTCCTGGCCGGGAGTATCGCCTATGGTATTGCGGTACTGGTCGCCGGACGCCTTGCCGATCGTATCAATCCTCGCCTGTTGGTGATCACCGGGCTGGGAATCTTCTCTACCGCCTTCTTCTGGTTTGCCGGGGTCAATGAGGTGGTGGCCACCCCGGTGTTGATCTTCTTCCTTTCCCTGCGCCTCGTCTCCTTTGGCGTCACCGGATCCCCGAATAATCTGAGCGCCATGCGCGGGTTGCCGGAAGAGCATGTGGTCATGGGAAGCGGCCTTCTGTCGCTGATCCGGAGTATCTCAGGGACGGTGGGGACTGCCCTGGCAGCCATCATCTACGAGCACCGCTATTCCTACCATGCCCAGCAGCTTGCCGATAACAGCAGCCTGCACCTCTTCGGCTTTCAGGAAGCACTCAACGCGGTGCGCACCACGCTGCACTGGGCAGGCGAAATCCCTGCCACCCTTTCTCTCAAGGCTCACGTCCTCCTCCGACAGCGCCTGCTCACCGAGGCCACCATTGCTGCATATCAGGACTATTTTCTGTTTGCCGCCCTGGTCGGGGTGCTGGCCATGATCGCTGCTTTGCCTTTCCCAGAACTGGTCGATGTGTTGCACAGGGCGCGGAGAAGATATCTCCTCTCCCCCACCTTGAGGCGAGATAGCAGAGAGGAGCGATCACCGCAGGCAGAGCAGAAAGCGATACTCCCGGTACCAGGTGCTCTTAAGATCAGCAGGTCTATTCGCAAGTAGAGATGTCTGCATGAGGAGGAAGAGATCCCGGCAAGCAAAGCCATGGCAACTCCTGCTCTTTTTGATGACCTGCATTGTCCTCTTTGTCACCACGATCGGGATGCTGGGTCCCCTCCTTGTCGATCTGGCCACCACCTTTCGGATATCGGTAGCGCAGGCCGGACAGCTCGCCACCATCACCGCCTTTCCCTGGGCCTTAACCTCTCTGATTACCGGCTGGTTATCCGATCGCTATGGACGGAAACCGCTCCTCAGCATCAGTCTTCTCGGCATAGGGACCTGCTCTACCCTGGCCGCTCTTGCCCCGAACTTCGCTACTTTAGCCCTCTTACGTATCCTCACCGGCATGGTGGGAGGGGCAGGGCCTGTTGCCCTGATGGCCACGGTGGGCGATCATTTCGCTCCTGTAGAGCGGGGAAGGGCGATGGGCTGGGTCAATGCCGGCTTTGGAATCGCAACGGTTGCCATCATTCCCCTGGTGGGTGCCATCGCCGGAGCCTGGGGATGGCGCTGGTCCTTTCTCACCGTGGGAGGCATGGCCTTCTTCCTGGCCGGAGGGGCATGGTGGTGGTTACCCGCTACCGCCTCTCATCTCCGTCCTGGCCG
>RFHZ01000295.1 GCA_003696125.1 Nitrospinota bacterium | reverse complement strand
GTCACATCGAGCAGGAGCACATCCTCCACTTCCCCTTTGATGATGCCGGCCTGCACGGCAGCACCGAGAGCAACGACCTCATCAGGGTTGACACTGATATTCGGTTCTTTTCCACCGGTCAACTGCCGCACCAGCGCCTGCACCGCCGGGATCCGGGTCGATCCCCCGACCAGGATCACCTCATCGATATCCTTCTCGGTGAGCTTGGCATCGGCCAGCGCCTGCTTGACCGGTCCGATACAGCGTTGCACCAGATCATGGGTCAGGGCCTCAAACTTGGCCCGGGTCAGGGTCATCTGCAGGTGCTTGGGACCGCTGGCATCGGCGGTGATAAAGGGGAGGTTGATCTCGGTCTGCATGGTGCTGGAGAGCTCACACTTCGCCTTCTCTGCCGCCTCGTAGAGTCGTTGCAACGCCTGCGGATCGTTGCGCAGCTCGATGCCGTACTCCTTCTTGAACTCGTCGGCCATCCAGTCCACGATCCGCTTGTCAAAGTCGTCACCCCCCAGGTGGGAGTCTCCGGCCGTTGCCCGCACTTCGCAGACCCCATCCCCGACATCCAGGATGGAGACGTCAAACGTTCCTCCTCCCAGATCGAAGACCATGATCGTCTCGTGCTGTTTCTTGTCCATGCCGTAAGCCAGGGCGGCAGCGGTCGGCTCGTTGATGATCCGCAAGACGTTGAGACCCGCAATCCGGCCTGCGTCTCTGGTCGCCTGCCGCTGGGCATCGTTAAAGTAGGCCGGTACGGTGATCACCGCCTCGGTGATCTTCTCTCCCAGGAACCTGGATGCATCATCGACCAGCTTGCGCAGTACCGCAGCCGAGACCTCTTCCGGGGCAATCTGCTTGCCATGCACCTCAAAGCGGACCGCGTCGTTCGGTCCTCTCACCACCTTGTAGGAGACGATCTTGCTCTCCTCTTCTACCTCATCCCATTTCCGGCCGATGAAGCGCTTGGCCGAATAGATGGTCCCTTTGGGGTTTAAGACGGCCTGTCGCTTGGCCAGCTGTCCTACCAAGCGTTCGCCGTTCTCCTTGTAGGCCACCACCGAGGGGGTAGTCCGGCCACCCTCGGCATTGACGATGACGGTCGGCTTATCCCCTTCCATGTAGGCGATGACCGAGTTTGTTGTTCCCAGATCTATTCCTACGGCTTTAGCCATGGTGTTTCTCCTCCTCCTGTTCTGCTCCCTCCAAGGCGGAGAGCAGTTGCTCGTTTTCTTTCATCACCTGTTCGACTTTGGTACGCAGATCCTCTGCCTTCATCTGCACCGCCTTCAGGGCTTCTCGGAGTGTGGTGAGCGCCGTATTCAGCGACGGATCGTAATCGGGGAGATACCTCTTCGCCTCCCTGAGTTCATCAACCGCTTCTTTGAGCAGTTCTTCTGCCTGATCAAACTCCTCCTTCTCGATGAAGCGCTGTGCCCGGTTGATGGTCGATTTGCCAGACAGGATCTGGATACGTCCCTCGATTCTCCGCACACGACGGGACACCGCTTCTTCTGCCTGATGCGCTTTCTCCACCACGCCTCCTCTCACCGAAGCCATACCCTGCTCTGCCTTCTGCTTTAAGCTCTCCAGATCCTGCATGGCCAGATCTATCCGCTTTTGCAGTCCTTCCACCGTCTCCCCCTTCATCTCTTGCAACCGCCTTTGGGCCTGCTTGATCCGCTGCAGAGACTGCTCGTATCCGCGCTGGATCCGGTAGGTCAGCGCTTCGATCAACGCTTTCTGTCTGGTACGCAGTGTTTCGAGTTCTCGCCGGATCTCTTCCCGTGCCTGCTCTACATCGCTACGACCACCGGATCGCCAGTAGGCGATTCCGCTGAAGACGAGCGCCACACATGCGATAAGCAATGCCAGCCCGGTCATCTCTATCTCCCTCCTTTCACCTGTTCCTGCTCGGATATCATCTCTGGTTTCCTTCTCCTGACAGGAGCCAATGCCTGCGACTGCAGGGCCAAACCGTCTCCTCTGGAGCCGCGGCTGACACCGCTCCTGTCATAGCGCAGCGATGCTCCTGGAAGCAGACACCAGGATCATCCAGGAGGCAGAACTCTTCTCTGTTCTGGTGCGTTTTCGGGCAAAAGAAAGGGGTCACCGTGGTGACCCCCTGCTTGCTTACCCTGCCACGGCGTGACGGCTACACCGTCACGCGTCGATACAACGGCTTACGCCTCGATCGGGATCGACTTGCTCTTGGCCTCCTCGCTCTTGGGGATGGTCACCTGCAGGATGCCATCCTTGAGCTGGGCTTTGGCCTGGTCCGCCTTCACCGCCACCGGCAGCGGAATGGTCCGCTGGAAGGAGCCGTAGCGGATTTCACGCCGGTAGTAATTCTTCTCTTTCTGCTCTTCTTCCGCTTTGACCTCCCCTTTCAGGGTGAGGGTATCGTCGGTGATGGTCAGGTTGAGGTTGTCTTTGCTCACCCCAGGAACCTGAGCCTTCACCACCACCGCCTCATCGGTCTCCGCCACCTCGATGGCCGGCTCCAGCAGGCCTCCATCCCGCAGGCGCAGCGGAGTGCTGCCAAAGAAGTCTTCAAACAGCCGATCCATCTCTTCGCGCAGCCGAGTCATGCCTTCAAAAGGTTCCCATCGCACCAATGCCATAGTTCCTCGCCTCCTTTCCTGGTCGTAGTGTATCTATGATGGATGCCGTGCTTTCTCTTTTCTCGTTCCCCGCTTCTCCACCCGGGGGACGTCTTTTCACCCTCCTTTATTAGCAAGAGGTGTGCCAGGGGAAAAGCACAGAAAGAAAAAATTTTTTGCCGTATTTCGCAGGCCTTGAGAAGAATAGAGAGCAAGAGGGGGAGGTGGAGAGCGCCTCTGGTGTGTGAAAAAACTTTAGAGTTGAGTCAAGGATTATAAAATTTTTTGAGACCCCTGGCCCCGGGCAGCCGCTTTTACCCCCTCCTCAAAGATCTGTAACGCTTCGGCGGCCTGGGAACGGGTCAGGATCAGAGGGGGAAGGAAACGGATCACGTTATCGGCAAGAACACCGGCATGTCCATGTGCCGGAGGCCGGTAAGAGAGATGGAGGCCCCGTTCCTGGCAGTGACGCCACACCGCGGTGGCCAGCCGGCTTGATGGAGTCTTGCGCTCCCTGTCCTCGACGAACTCTACCCCGAGCAGAAGGCCGATGCCGCGCACATCGCCGATGATCTCGTACCGGTGCTGGATTTGCTGTAATCCTGCCTTCAGATAGGCTCCGACCTCTTTGACATTGGCCAGGATCTGTTCCTTCTCGATGATGTCGATATTGGCCAATCCTGCGGCACAGAGGAGCGGATCGCCGGTATGGGAAGAGCTCTGCATGTACCCTTTGGCCACGGCATCATCGGCAACAGCGGCCGAGGTGATGACCGCAGAAAGGGGGACTCCCCCTCCCAGGCTCTTCGACAGGGTAACGATATCGGGGACGATCCCGTATTCCTGGTAGCAGAACCAGTTGCCGGCCCGACCGATTCCGGTCTGCGCCTCGTCGGCCACAAGGAGGGTATCTCGTTCCCGGCAGAACTCCTGGAGGGCCATGACCCAGTTACGGGGCACCACGATCATGCCCCCGGCGCTCAACACAAACTCGAAGAAGACGGCGGCCGGTTTACCCGAAGTCGAGCGGTCAATCAGGTCCCTGGCTGCGTCAAAGCAGGAGAGGTTGCAGGTGCCTGTGCTCTGGCAATACCCACACCGGTACTCGTAGGGGGCAGGGATAAAGGTTACCCCGGGCATGGGAGGACCGTATCCTGCCCGGGCAGAGCCTCCCATCCCGGTCAGGGACCAACTGGCAAAGGTCCGTCCATGATAGCTACGGAGCAGGGCCACGACTTCAAAGCGTCCGGTATAGACCTTGGCCAGACGCAAGGCGGCTTCGTTCGATTCGGAACCGGTACAGGCAAAGTAGCTCTTCTGGAGAGGAGGCGAGGAGAGTTCGGCCAGGCGCTTGGCCAGCAGGATCTGGGGCAGGGTGGTAAATCCGGAGCCTGTTTGCATCAACAGATGGGCCTGTCTGGTGATCGCTTCCACCATCTGCGGATGGCAGTGACCGGTAGAGACACACACCTGACCAGACTCAAAGTCGAGATAGCGTTTCCCCTCGCTATCCCAGAAATAGGCCCCTTCTCCCCGGCAGGGGATCAGGGGGAGGCGGGCTGTACTCTGAATCCGATACCGCTCGTCTAAATCCAGCCAGGAAGCTAGCGGCATCTCCGGTGAGGGATCTGTCATCTCTCTGCTCCTTCTCCTGAAGGGGACGGCATGGGCTATGATTCACTACTTTCCATGAACCGGTAGGTAAGGCTATCATCTCGACAGCATTGTGCAGTATGGCGTTGATATAGCCAAACAGGCGATCCAAATCCGAGGTGGTCACGGCAGACTTATGCACGGTAAACACCTGCTCCACCAATCTTCCAAATTGCCAGAGCTGTCCATCAGTGACAATTCTATAGACAGGAAGATGCTCGTTTTCCTTCATCCGTTGCGCCGCCACTAACACAGCCAGGCATTGTCCCCAGCCCTGTTCAAAATCGCTTTTCTTTGCCTCTGCTACCAGGACAAGCGGTTTTTCTAAGACCGTTTTTCCCAATGCTGATCGGAGAGAGAAGATATAGTCAGCTGCTCCGGAAAGCACCTCATCAACCCGTATCGCCTTATGGCTCCAGAGTGATAACTTGTCGACATAGTGTTTGTATATCTCTCGTAAGATGGGATAGATGATATTCTCACACCGGGATGCTTCTGAAGTCAGGACATCTACATAGGTTGTACTAAAGGTAAACTCTTCATAAATTATGATATTTCGTCTGTACATCGGCCACGGATTTAAAGTCTTGAAATGCCATCCTGTATCTCCGCAGGGTTATAAGTAACTATGACTAACGTTTACGCACTTTTTTGTCCCACGAACTTAGCGCTGTCTACAAGTTTACACCGCCGAGTCCGCCGAGTCCGCCGAGCGTTTTTGCTTATTTCTCCCGGCGTTCTCTGCGTGCTCGGCGGTAAAAAGTTCTTCCGGTCACGCATGGCCTGAAGAT
>RFHZ01000028.1 GCA_003696125.1 Nitrospinota bacterium | reverse complement strand
GTGGTGATGAGACTAGGTCTCATCGTGTACATCGCACGGTGGAAGAGGTGGTGATGCCTGGTATTGTTCTATCTGCAAATGAGACAACGCAGGGACGCAACTCCTGCTCAGCCTGCCTTCCCCTGCTCCTCCTGCTCCTGCTGGGGCTAGGTTTCTCCTGGGGGGTAGGGGCGGCAGAGGAGCTGGGCCGGGGCAGGCCAGCCCTGCCCGGTGAGCCGTGCCAGACCGCCCCGCACATCCTCTGGACCCGCCAGGAGCAATGGGTCTGGGTACAGATATGCACCGGAAAGGTGGCCGACTTCAACACGGCCCGGGGCTATGGAGGGAGGTTGGATCCCAGCAACCCGGAAAAGTGGCCGGAGGCAAGGATACTGCGTCCTGTGTTTCTGGAGACCATCCTGCTCCACGAACCCTTCCGCAGCGCCCTGCCGCGCCAGGGGATCTCCATCCGGGGCGCCTGGTTCACCGAAACGCTCGACCTCTCCTATGCCATCCTCCCCCACCAGCTCCGCCTGGAGGATTCTCGTTTTGATGCCCCAGTCTCTCTGGCCTTCTTGCGCACCCTGTATCCCCTCTCTTTTGCCGGGTCTGTGTTTACCCAAACCCTGGATATGCGGGGGGTGCAGGTACAGAGTAGCCTCTTCCTGGATGATGGGGTGTTTGCCGACGTGATCCTGAGCGGGGCCAGGATCGATGGCAATCTGGAACTGGACGGGGCCTCTTTCCCCGAGGTGCTCACCATGAACGACCTGCAGGTCGGGCGGAGCCTCTTTATGCGTAAGGCCCGGTTCGCCGACATCAACCTCATCAACACCACCATCCAGGGGCAACTCATCCTCTTCATGTCTACCGTTACCGGCCAGCTGAACCTGGACAGGACCCAGGTGGAAGGGAGCATCTTCCTCCAGAACAGCAGGGCGACGGAATTGGGACTCCGCGGGGCCAGGATCGGTGGGGATCTGCAACTGGTCGGTTCCACCTTTGCCGACCGCGCCGAGACACGCTCCTCACGCGTGGACCTCACCGACAGCACGATCGGAGGACATCTCAGCCTGCGGGGCTCCACCTTTACCGACCTGCTGCAGATGAACAATCTCCGGGTTGGTGGCAGCCTGTTCCTGGGGAGAGGAGCGCGCTTTGCCGCCGTCGATCTGACCGGAACGCACGTCAGGGGAGAGCTTGTGCTGGACTACTCTACCTTTACCGGCCCCCTGACCATGGAACTGGTGCGGGTAGAGCGTCACCTCTTGCTGCGAGGGGCCAGAGTAGTGGGGAGAAAAGTCCGGTTACCCTTTGCCGAGATCGGGGGTAACCTTGATCTGTCCGGAGCCACCCTCCCCTCTTTTGACCTTACCGGTGCCCGCATCCAGCGGGTGTTTCGACTCGGTTCCGCCTACCAGCCACCCCCCAGGTGGGAGGAAGAAGCGGTCCTGGTCCTCTATAACACCCTGGTAGATTCTATAGAGGACAGGCCGGATGCCTGGCCCAACAGGCTGGAGTTGAACGGCTTTACCTATACCCGCTTCGACGGGTGGATCGGTAGCGGAAAAGAGCCGGACAGGCGGGAGATTGCCTGGTTTATCGGCTGGCTGGAAAAACAGAAGCCCTACTCTTCCCAGCCCTACACCCAACTGGCCCGTGTGTTCCGGCAGACCGGGCATACAGATATGGCTGCTGCCATCCTCTATGCCGGGAAGAGGCGAGCCCACAGGGAGACGACGCGCCCCTTTTCCTGGCGGTGGTGGTGGTTGACACTGCAACAGGTCTTTATCGGGTACGGCTACCGGATCCACTATGCCCTCTACTGGATCGGAGGCTCTATTCTCCTGGGCAGCCTCCTGCTCCGTCTTTCCGGTCAGGACCGGGTGCATGGGATGCGCTACTGCGGCCTGGCCTATAGCTGCGACATGCTCCTGCCCCTTATCGATCTGCACCGACCCCACACCGACATCTGCCTGGAAGGCTGGGTACGGGTCTACTTTTACCTCCATAAACTCTTCGGGTACGTCCTGGCCTTCTTCCTCGTTGCCGGCCTGGCAGGATGGATACGGTGATGCCGGGATTGGTGCAGACCCTCCAGGCCCTCCGTATCCGCAACTTTCGCTACCTCTGGCTCTCCCATGACCTCTCCTTCTTCATCCAGCGGATGGAGGTGCTGGTCCTGGGCTGGCTGGTGCTGGAGTTGACCAACTCTCCCTTTCTGGTCGGCCTGATCGGGGCGCTCCGG
>RFHZ01000003.1 GCA_003696125.1 Nitrospinota bacterium | reverse complement strand
GGACTGGAAGGGGTAGAAGAGGAGCCGGGTCTCCCGGCCGGACTGGAGGAAGAACCGGGTCTGCCGGCCGGGCTGGAAGCACCACCGGAGACGACCCTCCCTCCAGAGGAAGCCCCACCCACCCCCTTCCCCCTGGAACTCTCCGGGTTCTGGGAAGCGCGGTTCGGGATGCGCACCCAGGAGGATCCAGAGGAAAAAGCGGTCTCCATCGGTGAGACCCGTCTCCAGTTAGAGCTGGAAAAGCCCTGGGAGCGGGTGGCGTTTCGACTCACCACCGACCTCCTCTTCGATCCGGTGCTGGATCGCCACCGGATCCGCCTGGAGAGAGGGGAGGGGGCGGTGGATCTGCGCGAGGCGAATCTGGCCCTCCGGCTCACCGGTTTTATGGATGTCAAGATCGGACGCCAGATCCTGACCTGGGGAACCGGGGATCTGATCTTCATCAACGATCTCTTCCCCAAAGACTGGAACGCCTTCTTTATCGGCCGGGACCCGGAGTACCTCAAGGCACCCTCCGATGCCCTCAAGGTCTCCCTGTTCAGCTCGCTGCTCAACCTGGATCTGGTCTACACCCCCCCGTTTTGACCCGGATCGCTTCATCGACGGCCGGCGGATCTCCTTCTTCAATACCCGCCTGGGCCGGCGGACCGGTCGGGACGCGGTGGTGGAGGCAGCCATCCCCAACCGCTGGTTCCGCGATGATGAGCTGGCCTGGCGCCTGTACAAGACGATCAAGGGGTATGAGCTGGCGATCTACGGGTACCACGGGTTCTGGAAGAGTCCGGGGGGGATGGACCCGGTATCGGGAAGGGCGACCTTTCCCCCTCTGGCGGTGTACGGGGCGAGTATACGAGGGGTGGTGGGGAAAGGGATCGGTCACCTGGAGATCGGGTACTACGACTCGGAAGATGATCGCCAGGGGGATGATCCCCTGATCCGGAACAGCGAGTTCCGCTTCCTGATCGGCTATGAGCAGGAGGTGGCCAAAAACTTCACCGTCGCCTTCCAGTACAACCTGGAGCACATGATGGAGCATGCCGCCTTCCGGCGTTCCCTCCCTCCAGGAAGCCCGGTGGCCGATGAGAACCGGCACCTGCTCACGCTGCGCCTGACCAAACTCCTCTGGAACCAGGATCTGGAGCTTTCCCTCTTCACCTTCTACTCCCCATCCGACAACGATGCCTACCTGCGACCCCGGGTACACTACAAGATCAATGACCGCTGGGCCGCAGAGATGGGGGGGAACCTCTTTGTGGGGGAAGAGGCTCACACCTTTTTCGGTCAGTTTGCCAAGAACACCAACCTGTACATGGGGGTCCGCTATAGCTTCTAGGAGGCCCTCCTGCCGGGGCCACTATCATGCCTACCGGCAGGAGGGGTCAGGCCTCGCTCAACGCTTCTGCCGGCCGGGAGGGGGGAGGAGAGCCGTTCCCGGTTTCTTCCCCTGGAGGGGAGGATACCTGCCCGCTCAGGTGAAACGAGGCGACCAGGTTCTGGAGCATCTCCGCCTGCTTGGAGAGTTCTTCGGCGGCACTGGCTGACTCTTCGGTACTCACCACCGCCTGCTGGGTGCCCTGATTCATCTGTTCGATGACGGCATTGATCGCCTCTACCTTCTGGGTCTGTTGCTGCGAAGCGGTGGCGATCTCCTCCATGACCGCACTGACCGCCTGCACCTGCCGGTTGATCTCGGCCAGGTTTTGCAAGACTTCCTGGTTGGAGATCACCCCTTCTTCGGTATTCTGGATCGATTCCGCGATCATATGGGCCGTGTTCTGAGCCGCTTCTGCGCTGCGCATGGCCAGATTGCGGACTTCTTCGGCCACCACCGCAAAGCCTTTCCCGGCTTCACCGGCTCGTGCCGCTTCTACCGCTGCGTTTAAGGCTAACAGGTTGGTCTGAAAAGCGATCTCGTCGATCGTCTGCACGATCTTGGCCGTTGCATCTGCCGAGGTCTTGATCTTATCTATGGCCCTGGACAGGCGTTGCATACTCTCCACGCCTCGTTCCGCACTCAAACGCGCCTGGTCTGCCAGGTGCCGGGCCTCGTGCGCATGCGCACTGTTCTGCTTGCTCATGGAGGTCATCTCTTGCAGACTCCCCCAGACATCTTCCAGGGTGCCGGCCTGCCGGAAAGTCGTCTGGACCAGGCGTTGATTCCCCTTGCTGATCCACTCCGCCGCGCTTGCCACCTGTTCTGCCGCCATGGCTACCTGGGAGAAGCTGTCATCCAGATTCGTGAGCGCCGTGTTCAGCGCCTGCTCAATCCTGGCATATGCCCCCTGGTACCCTCCCTGTACGCGCACGGTCAGATCCCGGGCCGCCACCCGTTGCAGTACCGCTGCCGCCTCGTTGATAGGGGTGGTGACCGCATCCAGCATGGCGTTGATGCGCCGGATCAGATGGGCATAGACCCCCTGAAACTGTCCGGCTTTTCCCCGCTCGTGCAGCCTCCCTTCCTGCGCCGCCTGGATCAGGTGTTCGACCTCCTCCAGCAAGCCGTGCAGGGACTCTGTAGCCCGCAGGAAGCTTTGCGAGAGGAGATCGTGTTCGGAGCGGACCGCAACCTGGGTGGTCAGCTCTCCTTTGCCGAGTTGTTCCATGGCCCGGGCAACCCCTTTGATGTAGTCGATGAGTTCCCGAAAGGCTTGGGCCAGGGTCCCGATCTCGTCCCGGGCCTGATAGTCGATGCGCTGATCGATATCCCCGCGGGCGATGCGGGTGGCCACATCTGCCACCCGGCGGATAGGACGCATGATCATGCCCACCAGGAGGACGATCAGGAACATGCCGAAGATCCCGAGCAGGACGTTGAGCAGGATCAGCACCTGTTGCTCCTGCACTTCGACCTCCTGGCGTACCGGTCGCTGTTCAGGCCGGCTCACCTGCTGGATGATGGCGGCGAGCTGGGCTTCGGATTGGTGACGGATCTTCGACTTTAGGCGCTCAATAAAGCGGTCGGCTTCGGTGACTGCCTGATGCGCGGCCTTCTCCATCTGGCGAACACCGGCACCGGTCGTGCGTTCCTCGGCTTCTGCCTGGTACCCGATGATGGCGGCACGGAACTTCTTCACGCTCTGGATGTACCCGGTGATTTCTGGTTGCACCGCTGGACCAAAGCGCTGCAACAGGGTATCTTCCTGCCTGATGAGGGTGGTGGCATCCTGGATGATGGCAGAGAAATCGAGATCCTCGTTGACGATCCCCTCCACAAACCGGGCCTGCAATGCCCGTAGATCGGCCATGAGCTTTTCCGTTTGCTGCACATCGGTTTCCAGGGCTTTGACGGCCTTGATCAACATGTCCTGCTGTTTTTCCTTTTCCAGCAGGAGCTTCTCCAGGCCTGCCGCATACCTCTCCTGGGCCTGCACGGCCAGTTGAAACCGTTTATCCACCTTTTCCGTGGCGCGGTAGGCCAGAAGGTTGATGGTGAGCACTCCCAGACCAAAGAGGAGTAAAAAGAGTAGCTTGATACGGTGTATCGACATCCTCCTGTCCTTTATGGTGATGCGCAAAACCTGCACGGTGAGGGAAGGTTCTCCTGGCCTTTACGCTGAATACTTCTGACCGGGCATCAGGAGGAGAAACTGGGTTCCCTCTTCTTGTTGCACCTGCTTGAAGAACTCGCAATTCATGCAGGAGAGGCGTTTCTGGGCAAAGGTTCCCTGCACCTGGCCACCGCAGAAGGTACCGGTAACGGCCCAGCAGATTCTTCCCCCGTTCTTGCCCCCGTTAAGCCCATGGGCAGAGGTATCGCTGGCAGCCGGGCAGACTCCCAGTTCGTTGACCCTGGCTCCTCCCGGCTCTCTCCCGCATTGCTTCACTTCCCAACAGTTTTGCCGTAACATCTCTTTCCACTCCTTTCCAGATTTTAACCTTTACTCCTCCGGATCTTGTGAGCATCGCTGCTCACGAAAGGTAGATTACAAAGCCCTGAGCACGCAAAACCGTGCTAGAGGACGCTTAGCATATCCACCGGTCCCTTACGATCGCCTCCAGACAGCCAGGCTCAACGGTTCGTCATGGCCACCTGTGATTCCAGGTGCAGTAAGAGCATCTCCGAAATCCGGCCCTTGCCGTAGAGGTTGGCCTCAGGGGATTGCGGCAGCGGTTCTCCGTAGAGCCCGTGGATGGAGACCCCGAACTTATACGTCTTCCCGGGAACAAACTGCACATCGTCCTCATGTCCGGTCTGGAGCTTCCGGGCAAACACGATCGTCCACATCCCATCTCTCCATTCCCCTTTGGCCCGCACATCGGCTCGACTCCCGGTCGGCTGGCGCAGGATGTACTTGGGCATGACCTCCTGGATCTTTTCCGCGTACACCGTGCTGGTATAGGCCGATCTCCCTTTATCTCCGAGCCGCATCAGGTACATCGTTTTCCCGCTTTTGCTGGTAACCTTTTGTGCCTTTTTCCCCGGCTGGGTGCTCAGGATATGGAGCTTGTCGTCGGCATAGCCGACCCCATTGGTCCGGGCCGCCTTCCAGTACCAGACGTCGGCAATGTACTCCTCATCGGCAAAGCTGGAGAGATCGGTTGTGGCCTGGTCCATGGCAAATTTGAAGACAAAGGTATCTTCCCGTTGTTTTCCCGGCACATACGCTTCCATATCCTGGTTCCACACCCAGGGCTTGTGCTGGTCGTTTTTGTCCGGATCGCTGTACCTGACCAGAAAGTATATGGTATCGTCTACATACATCGTCTTCAGGAATATCTTCTGGCCAGAAACCCTGTCCAGGACAACATACTCTGGATAGGCCTCCCATACCGGATCTTCCCTCCCGTTTACCGGTGGAGCCTGGTCTCCCTGGCGGCAGAGCACTTCGCGGTAAGGTGCGGCCTGAGAGCTTACCTGCCAGGCCATTCCCAGCAGAAGGAGACAACCAAGCAGGAGAAGGGTGTTCCCCAGGTGACGATGGTGCATCTTATCTACTCCTCCTTTCTTGACCATTACCGGGTGTGATCAGGACAGACTCTTCCTACTACCCATATCGTTCAAACCAGAGGAAACTTTAGCCGATTTTTTTGTTGCCTTACCTGGGGAGGCCTCTTGAGGAGAGGGAGTACGGACCGGGGAGAGGAGACGGCTCCCGTTGGGGGAAGGAAAAGGGGGATTCACTCTCCTTGCGTGGGGCTTGTGGGGCCAGGGTGCGCAGAAAGGCTACCAGGTCCCAGATCTCCCAGGGACGCAGGGTCTGGTCGTACGGGGGCATCAAAGGGGAGAGGCTAACCCCACGTCCTCCCTGCGCGATCGCCTCGTACAGGTCCTGATCGCTCTTCTCGCGCATGTACGCTCCATCCGTATAATCGCGGGGGAGTTTGGGGAGATAGGGGGTATTGAGCCCCTTCCCGTTCCCCTTTTCTCCGTGACAGTATGCGCAGTAGTCACGATAGAGACGGGCACCACGCAGGACCTGCTCACTGGGAGGAGGCTTGACCAGCAGCGGCCGGGCCCCCTGCTCGCTCTGTTCCCCACAACCCCAGAGGAGGAAAAAACCGCAGCATAGAAGGAGAAGACGTTTCGGCCACATGCTCATTGCTCCTCATCCTTGCGAAAATGCCAAAGGTAGCGGGCCAGGATATTCACCTCTTCTGCCGGGAGACCCAGGTCCGGCATGAGGGTATCCGGGACCAGGGATTGCGGTTGCTGTAGATAGCGGAGAAGCCAGGCCGGCTGCAGGCGCTGCGCCACCCCGGTCAGGTCTGGTCCCACCCGTCCTCCCTCTCCCCCCAGTTGATGGCAGGCATTACACCCGTATTTGCGACCAAAGAGGCGTTTCCCCTGCTGCTCTTCTGCAGGGGTGAGGGGGGGGAGGAGGGGGGACTCGGCAGGGAGACGGGAATCGACCAGGGCCAGCGTGAAATAGTCGGCCAGCAGAGAGGCCTCGCTTTCCTGCAGACCCAAATCCGGCATCCGTGCCTGCAGGAGGGGACGAAGGGGAAAGGGATCCTGCAGGTAACGGATCAACCAGGATTTCTGTACCCGGCTCCCGACAGAGGTGAGATCCGGGCCCACCTTTGTCCCTTTCCCGGCGATGGTATGGCATTGCAGGCACCGGTACCGTTCTAACAGCTCCCCTACCTTGCCCCCTGGCAGAAGGGGAGAGGAGGGGGGAGGTGGGGAGCGGTCGGCACGGTAGGCGGCTGGAACTTCTTCCGCAACCTGGCCCAGCAGGAAGGTGACCAGGGCATCGGTTTGCGCGATGCTGAGACGAAAGTAAGGCATCCAGAGGGTCTCGCGAAAGGTGCGCGGGGTCATCACCTTGGCAAAGAGCCAGGTGTACAGGCTCCGCTCTGCTCCCTTGGGATGGGGACCGAAGTCGAGCCTGGCCAGGGGACGGTTCCCGATGGTGGTCAGGGGTGGACCGGGGTTTCCCCCTTCTACCCCGGGAATCTCATGACAGCCGGTACAGTTATAGCGGATGACCAGCTTTCGTCCGGTGGCAACCTTTTCCGGAGAGGGGGAAAAGGCGAAGGCCTGCTGGCCAGGAGGCGGCGTGTCCTGGGAGAGCAGGTAGGCGACGATGCTCCGCACCTCGGATGCGGTAAAACGATAGTAGGGCATGCGGCTGGCCGGTTGCACCGCCTCTCGATCGGTAAAGAAAGTCACCAGCCAGTCGGGGGTGACTTTGCGAGCCAGCGGGCGGAGATCGCCTCCGGGTTGGGGAGAGGGGAAAAAGCCGGGGGAAGGGATCCCGGCAATGGCATGACAGGTCACACACCCTCCCTTAACGATCAGCGCCTTTCCCTGCGCCAGCACCTCTGGCGAGTTCTCTATCTCTGGCGCTTGGGGAGGATCCCCTGAGGGACGGCGCAGGGTCAGGAGGAAGGCGGCCAGGGCCTCGGCCTCCTCTGGGGAGAGCTTGTAGTCCGGCATGCGGGATTGGGGTGAGTACCAGGAGGGATCCTGCAGGTAGCGCAGGAGCCAGCCTGGACGCACCTTGCTGCCGATAAAGGCCAGGGAAGGGCCGATCTTCTCCGGGGGGTATCCCCGGATCTCATGACAACCCGGGCACCCGAGCCAGCGGACGAGGCGTCGCCCTTCACTCAGCACCGGTGCTGCCCGGAAGTCTGGCCCGGGATGGCAGAGACCACAGGAAGCCTCCAGGTACTGCTTAGGGAGGAGTGGTTCGTTCCAGTGC
>RFHZ01000294.1 GCA_003696125.1 Nitrospinota bacterium | reverse complement strand
CTTCATGCCGGGCTTTCCTGGCTGAGTGACCGGCTGCAGGCCGTGACCAGGGGGGTGTGCGTCACCCTGGTCCTGGCCATGACCGCCCTGGTCCTGGTGGCCGTCTTTTTCCGCTATGCCCTGGACAGCCCTATTCGCTGGTCCGAAGAACTGGCCAGGATGCTCATGGTCTGGACCGGATTGCTGGGAATCCCGCTGGCCTTGAAGGAGGGAGAGCATGTCGGGATGCAGGCTTTCTTGCGGAGCCGTACCCCCCGGGTGCGTAACTGGCTCTCCTGTCTCGCCCACCTCCTCATCCTCGTCTACGTCATCAACCTCCTGCTCTGCGGATGGCAGGTGAGCCTGCAGGCACAACAGGTTCTCCCTGCCCTCCAGATCCGCTGGATGTGGTCGTTCCTTGCCGTGCCGGTGAGTGCCGCCTTGCAAGGGGTACATGTCCTGACCTCCCTGTTCGGGTACCTGGAGCAGATCTTCCTCCCACCGGCAGAAAGGAGGGAAGCCCACTCATGATGTTCGTCCTGCTGGCCCTGGTTGCCCTCCTCCTCCTGATAGGGGTACCGTTGGGATACATGCTCGGTATCGTCTCGGCCGTCGGCTTGCTCGATATGGGAGGCTGGCCCTTCCTGCGCATCGTGGCCACCCGCTTCTATTCCGGGGCAGAAGACTTCCTGCTGATCGCCATCCCCTTCTTCATTCTCGCCTCAGAGTTGATGAACCGCTCGGGGATGACCGAGCGGCTGATACGCTTCGTCGATGTACTGATCGGGCATGTGCGGGGTGGCCTGTCCCACGTCAATGTCGGGGCCAGTATCCTCTTTGCCGGCATGACCGGTGCGGCGGTGACCGATACGGTGGCCCTGGGCAATATCCTGATTCCATCCATGAAACAACAGGGGTACGGGGCAGCCTATTCGGCCGCGGTAACGGCGGCCTCTTCTATCGTAGGCCCCATCATCCCTCCCAGCATCACCATGATCGTGTACGCGCATATCACCGGGCTTTCTGTCGGTTCCCTCTTTGCCGCCGGCTTCTTCCCCGGCCTGCTCATGGGGGTCCTGCTCCTGGTGGCTGGTGGGATCATTGCCATTCGACGTGATTATCCCAGACGGGAGAAGCGGGCCTCGCTGGGCGAGATCGTGCTGGCAACACGGGATGCCCTCCTCTCCCTTATCATTCCGATCATCATCCTGGGGAGTGTGCTGACCGGTATAGCAACGGTGACCGAATCGGCAGCCGTTGCCGCCGGGTACGCCTTCTTCGTCGGCATGTTTGTCCTCCGCACCCTGCGGTGGCGTGATCTGATCCCGGCAGCCATCAACACCGCCTGCCTGAGTGGGGTCATCTTCCTGCTGCTCGTGACCGCCCACACCTTTGGCTGGTACATCACCAAGATGGGGGCACCGGTGGTGGTGACCAGGCTGATCTTATCGATCAGCAGCCAGCCGGTGATCATTCTCCTCCTGATCAACCTCTTCCTCCTCCTGATCGGGATGTTCATGGATATCCTGCCCGCCGTGCTGATCCTGGCTCCGGTGCTCGCACCGGCTATGGTGAAGGTCGGGTTAGACCCGCTCCATTTTGCCCTCATCATGCTGGTGAACCTCAACATCGGGATGATCACCCCTCCCTACGGCATGACCCTCCTCACCGCATCACGCATTGCCCGCATCGATTACGAGCAGGCCATCGTCGAGGTCCTCCCCTTCCTGGTGGCTGAGCTGGCGACCCTCCTGCTGGTCACCTATATCCCCTCTGTCGCCCTCTATCTGCCCACCCTGCTCGGCTTTCACCAGTAGCCCTTCCTGGAAAACCCTTGTTTGGGGAAAAGAAGTGTGTTATGATGCTATTATCTTCTCGCGTAGAGCCTTCTTGTTTCCCCGATTCTTCCCTCTGGATCCCCAGAAGGCCCTAGAGGAGAAGAGGTGAAAAGGATAGGTGTCGGGTATCACGTCTTCAGTCTCTCTTTAGAAAGAAGGTAGCACATGCAAGAGCAAAAGAACCCTTTAAGCATGCAGACGGTTGATGTCAAGCAGGAAGCTCTCGAACATGTCTGGATGCATGCCACACCGATGCAGGAAGTGGCCCCTGAGATCGGCTCGCGCATCATCGTGGAGGGAAAGGGATGCCGGGTGACGGATATCGAGGGGCGGACCTATATCGATGCCCTGGCCGGTCTCTGGCTGGTCAACATCGGGTACGGGCGCAGAGAAGTCGCCGAGGCGGCAGCCAGGCAGATGGAGCGCATCCACTACGTGAGCTCTGCCGGCTATACCACCGTTCCCACCACCGTGCTGGCAAACAAGCTGGCCGAAATCACCCCGGGATCCCTGGCACGAACCTTCTTTGTCAGTGGAGGCTCGGAAGCGGTGGAGTCGGCCATCAAGATCGCCAAGCAATACCACTACCTGCAGGGATTCCCCCGGCGGTATAAGGTGATCTCCCGCCGCTACTCCTACCATGGGGCCACCTTCGGGGCGATGAGTGTCAGTGCGGCCCGCTATATGAAGAAGAGCATCTTTGAACCCTTGATGCCTGGAACCATGCATGTTCCCCCTCCCTACTGTTACCGGTGTGACTACGGGATGACCTATCCGAGCTGCGAGCTTTACTGTGCCCGGGCCATCGAGCAGACGGTTCGCTTTGAAGACCCGGAGACGGTAGCCGCCATCATCGCCGAACCGATTTCCGCTTCCTGTGGCATTGTTGTCCCCCCGCCCGAGTACCTGGGAATGCTACGGCAGATCTGCGACAGGTACGGGATCCTGCTGATCGCTGACGAGGTCATCAACGGGTTTGGCCGGACCGGCAAGATGTTCGCCTGCGAGCACTGGAATCTGGAGCCGGATATCATGACCGTGGCCAAGGGGTTGACCAGCGGGTATGTCCCCATGGGGGCAGCGATTGTCAAACCGGAGATCGCCGATGTCTTTATGGGCGAGAGAAAAAGGGCGATCCAGCACCTGTTGACCTTTGGTGGACATGCGGCCGCCGCGGCGGCTGCCCTGGAAAACCTGGCCATCATCGAACGGGAGAACCTGGTGGAAAACTCGGCCCAGGTGGGAGCGTATCTGCTCGACCAGCTCCGGCAACTCTCCGATCATCCCATGGTCGGGGATGTGCGGGGACTCGGTCTCCTCTGCGGGGTCGAGCTGGTAAAGGATAAGAAGACGCGTGAGCCCTTTGCCGAGGCGGATGAGTTGCCGAAACGGATGACGGAAAAGCTGCGGGATCGCGGGATGATCTGCCGGGTAGCGGGAAACGTGATCCCCTTCTCCCCTCCCCTGGTCGTTACCAGGAGCGACGTGGACGAGATGGTCCGCATAGTCAAGGAGTCGATCGAAGAGTTCGCCCGGGAAGCGGGGATACAATAGCCCTTACTGCGGAGGGGAAATGGCAGGGGGCTGGGGACGCAGGCGCGCCCGCGCTGCCTGCCGCATCTGCTTTTCCTCATGGTTTAACCAGGCGGCAACCAGGATGACCACGGCCAGGACGTACATCATCCCCCCGGGAATCCACATGATCGCCCCGCCCAATCTCTGATCATCCAGCACGGAGAGTCCCCAGAGACGGGGGACTCCTTGATAGTAAGGGTAAAGCGGGGATTGGGAGAGGGAGATGCCTACCGCCAGGATCTCGTTCTGGGCCAGGGCGGCCAGCAGGTAGACGAGACGGAAGCCGTAGCCCAGCAGGCCATGGATCTGGGGAGCAGCTCCGATCACCTGCCACCAGAAGAGGATGGCGGTCCCAGCAAAGGAGAGATGCTCCAGGTCATGGAGCCACTGGTGACGCAGAGCAGCGTCGTACGCCGTGGGCAGATGCCATAGCCAGAGGGTGAGCACGTAGAGGGCCCATACCCCCCAGGGGGTGGTCAGGAAACGGAGTCCCCGCCGAAAAAGGGCCTTTCGCACCAGCAGCCCTCCTATGGCACGCCGCAGGCGGGAGGGAAGGCTCCAGAGGAAAAAGGGGAAGGGGTTGGCCAGGAGCAGGAGGGGAGGGGCAACCATCATCAGGAGTTCGTGCTGGATCATGTGCACCGCAAAGAGGAAGGACTGGAGCGTATCGATAGGAGAGAGCAGGGCCAACCCCATTACCCCTATTCCTCCCCAATACGCGGCAAGACGCCATCCGCTGGCCAGATGGGAGTGGCCGCGCCGTCGTAGATGCCACCAGCCCCGGCTGTACAGGCTCCCCAGGCCAAGGAGGACCAGCAGTACGACGGGACGCCACTCCCAGCTCCCCAACAGCGCCTTGAGAATCGGGTCCATTCAAAGCTATTGAATCAGGTAAAGGGCCGGGTAGAAGAAGACCCATACCACATCCACGAAATGCCAGTACTTGACGCTGGCTTCCACGCCCCAATGCTTCTCCGCCGAGTACGCGCCTCTGCGTCCATTCAGATAGACCACCAGGAGGAAGAGGACCCCGGTCAAGACGTGAAAGGCGTGCATCCCGGTCATGGAGAAGAAGGCGATCCCAAACCCTTCCTGGGGGGTGATGCCCAGATGGGGGGCTTCCGGCCACTCCCAGGCCACCACTCCCAGCAGGAAGACCGTGCCCAGGATGATGGTGGCCAGCAGGTTACGCAAGAACCCTTGCCGGTCGCCATGCGCGATGCTGGACTCGGCACGGTACGCGGTCAGACTGCTGAGGAGGAGGATGACCGTGATAACCAGTCCCAGGGCCTGGTTGAGTTCTTCTGGTCGGGAGGTACCGAACAGATAGAAACGGGTGGTGAGCAGGATGAGGAAGATCATGCTCTCGGAAATGAAGAATAACCAGAGCCCCAGGCGATTGAGCGCCAGTCGATCGTACTGGGGATGGGTTACGGCAGCGGTACTCATTTAGTGTGCTCCTTTCTCTGCACGCCATAACTGGCTTACATGCATGAAGTACTGCACGATCAACCACGCTTTGACCAGGGCGATGAGCACCAGCCAGGGGAGCACATTCCCAAAGGCCGCCTGCCCCATCTCTGCCGCAGGGCCGCTTGCCACCTGTGGTCCGGCGGTGGCTATCCAGTATTCTAAGCCTGTCAGTACCGCTAAAGCCACGGCCACAATCCAGCCCAGACGCAGTTTTGCTCTCTTATGTCCTGTCATCGTTTTCCTCCCATCTATACGTTAAACGAAACTCAAGGCGATTTTGCTCCTTGTTCAATGCACCCCCTCGCTTCCCCTGACACCTCCCGTGCGGTTGTCCCGGGCACCGGCGACCCCAAAGCGGACATAGACCGCATCAGGGACCCCATAGTCGTAAGGATTCCCTACAATGATCGGGGTCTGGGGATAGTTCTCCTCAGGTGGAGGAGAGGGAATCTGCCATTCCAATGAACGAGAACGCCACGGGTTGGCCGGTGCCGGCGCCCCGGCCCATACGGTGCGTACCAGGTTGATCAGGAAGAGGAGCATGCTCACTCCGATGAGGAATCCTCCCACCGTTGCCATCATGTGGAGTCCATCGAAACCCAGGGTCGGATCGTAATCCCCGATCCGCCGTCGCATTCCCAGCAGTCCCAGGCGAAACATGGAGGTGGTCACCATGAAAAACCCGATGGTCATCAACCAGAAGTGCACCTTGCCCAGGGCCTCGCTGTACCGTCGGCCGGTCACCTTAGGAAGCCAGAAGTAGATGGCGGCCAGGAAGGGGTACACAAACCCGCCGAACATGGTGTGGTGGAAGTGGGCCACCACCCAGTAGGTATCGTGGAGATGATAATCGACCGGTACCGCTCCCAGGAAGGGACCGGTCAGGCCACCGACCAGGAAGACGACAAACGCACCCAGGGTAAAGAGCATCGGGGTTTCGAAGCTCAACTTTCCTCCCCACATGGTGGCCAGCCAGTTGAAGAACTTGATCCCGGTGGGGACCGCAACCAGCATGGTGGTGAACATGAACCCGATGCTCAACACCGTGCCCAAGCCGACGGTAAACATGTGGTGCGCCCAGACCAGAAAGCCCATGACCGCAATCCCCATGCTGGAGAGGGCAATGGCACGATAGCCGAAGAGCGGCTTCCGGCAGAAGACCGGCAGCAGTTCACTGATCACCCCCAGGCCGGGCAGCACAAAGATATAGACCGCCGGGTGGGAATAGAACCAGAAGATATGCTGGAACAGGACCACATCTCCCCCTTTGGCCGGGTCAAAGAAGCCCATGCCGAACAGTCGTTCCAGCATCACCATCAGG
>RFHZ01000293.1 GCA_003696125.1 Nitrospinota bacterium | reverse complement strand
TCTCGGAGCGAGGTCTGTTTCCCCACAACGCTGAGGAGCCGCTGGTTCGGGATCGTAATCAGCGTATCCACTGCGGTTCGTAGCTCTTTTAGTCCCGCTTCGGCGATGCTGAGCCGGCGTTTCCCTTCAAAGAGGAACGGCTTGGTGACCACTGCTACGGTCAGGCATCCCTTTTCTCTGGCCACATTGGCGATGATGGGAGCGGCCCCGGTACCGGTTCCTCCCCCCAGCCCTGCGGTCACAAAGACCATATCGGTATCTTCAAACAGTTCGGCGATCTTTTCGATATCCTCCAGGGCAGCTTTGCGGCCAATCTCAGGATTGGCTCCGGCACCTAACCCACGGGTAAGAGCGGCCCCGAGCTGGATTTTATTGGGTGCAAGGTTGGTGTTGAGCACCTGCAGATCGGTATTCGCCGCAATGAACTGGACTCCATCCAGATTCGCCTGGATCATGGTATTGATCGCATTCCCACCACCACCACCGACTCCGATGACTTTGATTCTGGCCATGTTCCCATATTCCTCTGTCAGTTCAAACATCTCTCTTTACCCCCTCTTTACCCTGTTGATCGACCTCAATTCCTGAGAGCCCAGCTCGTTGTCGCTAGACTCTAAACGCCTCCTTTTCCTAAAAATACTCGGTGAGCCATTCCCCCATCCGGCGGAAGACGCGGGGGAAGAACGATTCTTCTGTTAACCGGAATCGTTCCTGCTGGTGGCTGTGCAGGCCGTAGAGCACCAAGCCTACACCGGTAGCATACAGGGGATTGTTCACGATATCGATCAGACCGCCAATGCCGATCGGGACCCCCTGTCGCACCGGGAGCTCGAAGACCCGTTCCGCACTTTCCACCATCCCCTCCATCAGGGAGGCTCCTCCGGTGATTACCACTCCTGTAGTCGCCAGCTCCCCCAAGTCATTCTTCACCAGTTCATGCTGGACAAGGCTAAAGATCTCCTCTACTCTTGGTTCGATGATCTCCGTGAGCAATTTGCGGGAGAGAATACGGGGACCCCTTCCCCCCACGCTCATCACCTCGAAGGTTTCATCCTCGCGGACCAGAGAGCTTAAGGCACACCCATACGCTTTCTTCAAGCGTTCTGCCTCGGTGGTCGGGGTCCGGAGCCCGATGGCGATATCATTGGTGATATGGTTTCCCCCTACCGCCAGTACCATGGTATGACGCACACTCCCCTCGGCAAAGAGGGCAACATCGGTGGTCCCTCCACCGATGTCGATCAGAAGGACTCCTAGCTCTCTCTCGTCCGGAGTCAGAACCGCTTCACTCGAGGCGAGTTGTTCTAAGATGATATCCTTGACCTCGAAGCCGGCCCGATTGACACAGCGTACGATGTTTTGAGTCGAGGTAACGGCACTGGTGACGATGTGCACCTTGGCCTCCAGGCGAACCCCGGCCATGCCCAATGGTTCTCGAATCCCATCCTGGTCATCAATGATGAACTCCTGGGGCAGGATGTGAATGACCTCTCGATCGACAGGCATGGCTACCGCTTTGGCCGCATCCACCACCCGCTCGATATCGGCAGGGGTAACCTCGCCATTCTTGATCGCGATGATGCCATGGCTGTTGAATCCTTTGATATGTCCCCCGGCAATCCCAACATAGACCGAATCAAGATGGACACCGGCCATGAGCTGAGCTTCCTCTACCGCATGACGAATCGACTCCACGGTGCTTTCGATATTGACCACCACCCCTTTACGGAGTCCCTTTGAAGGGCACGTTCCGATACCGGTAATCTCGACGACTCCGTCATCCCCATATTCACCCACGATGGCACAGATCTTTGTGGTTCCGATATCCAAGCCTAAGACGATGCTTTCCTTCTTGGCCACCTTGTACACCATCCTTTCTATCTCCGGTTGGGGTATTCCCGGTTCTCCTCCCTTCCCATGTCTTGCGTTTCGGTTGTCCTGGATGAAGGCAAGTGCTGGTTTAGCCTGTCCCTGTCATATTCACTCCCTCGCCACCGTTACCAAGGCCGGTTTGACCACGATTTTCCGAGACAGGGAGAGATCGATGAAAGCGATCTCTTGCCCTTTGCGTGCCATATATGCCGTGATGAGAGGCAGAAGAGAAAGCTTGCCTCTGAGATCGTCCAAGCCAACGCGGAGGGTGAGTTGATGATCCCCCCAAACCAGGAGGGGGCTTTGGGGGGAGCGCACATCGATGGCTGTGACCATTAAACCGGGGAAAAGGGGGCTATGACGAAAGGTTTTAAGCAAGAAGAGTCCCACCTGTAAACCGGGTTCGGTCACGCGATCCCCTGGAGCATACGCCTGGTGCCGCAATCCCTGGATGTGGGGATATCGATTCTCCCTGTTGCGAGCAGGGGCAGCAAGGATGTAGCCCTCCTCATCGATAAGCCACGCTTCTCCGGTATGAATAAGCGCAAACGGGGTGCGTTCTTCGACACGAATCACCAGCGTGTCGGGAAGGCGTCGGAACAGCACCGCTCGTTTTATCCAGGGATGCATCTTAAGCCGCTCTCCCAACTGGTGCAGGTTAAGGCGAAGGAGGTTGTCCCCCAGAGAAACGGGGAGTAAGGCTCGCAAGGTGGCCTCGCTGACCTTTTGCTGGCCGGAAAAGACGATCCGGCGGAGCGGAAAGATATCGGCCGTGGTGAGATAATGCCAGCCCGCTTGCCCACCCATACCTGCCGCCACCACTCCTCCCAATACCAGGAGGGTGAGCAGGAGGCGACGATACCTCCGTCGTGGGTATCTGGCCGAAGAGGGAAACCTCCTTTTGTGTCTTCGATTACTCTTCCCCAACGATCTGTACCTCTTCCTCCAGGGTGAGACGATAGCGGCGGTACACCTCGTTCTTTATATGATCGATAAGGGCCAGGACTTCCCGGGCAGTGGCCTGGCCGAGATTCACGATGAAATTGGCGTGTTGGGTTGAGACCTGGGCATCGCCTATGCGAAAACCCTTGAGCCCTGCGCCATCGATGAGCTGGCCTGCCCGCCAGGGAAAGGGATTCCGAAAGATACAGCCGGCACTGGGAAAGGCGAGCGGCTGGGTTTCCCGACGTCTCTGGTCAAGAGCCGCGATCTGTTGGTAAATGAGGTGGCGATCCCCTCGTCGTAACCTCAACTGTACCTCGATCACGATACACCCGGCCGGAAGGGAAGAGGTGCGGTAAGCCAGGCCCATTTCAGGGAGGGTGAGTTTGCGCTTCTCCCCGTTGCTTTCCAGCACGGTCGCCGATAGCACCACATCACCAAAGGTGCCATGGGGGGTTCCTGCATTCATCTTGAGTGCCCCTCCTACCGAAGCCGGGATCCCAACGGCAAACTCCAGACCGGTTAGGCCTGCCTCTCTGGCCTGGTGGACCAGGCGCGCCAGACGCACCCCGGCTCCTACCCGCCATATCGCCTCTTCTCCTCCTGTTTCGACCTGAAGCAGGCGAAACGCCTGCCCTAAGAGGATCACAATTCCTCGAATGCCCTTGTCTTTGACGAGGAGATTGGAACCGTTGCCCAAGGGGAAGAGGGGAATCCCGCTGCGTAAAGCTATCCGTAGTAACGCCTGTAGAGATTCTACAGAGGCGGGGATGAAGAGGGCATCTGCCACCCCTCCTATCCGGAACGAGGTGTAGGGGTGGAGGGGTTGATCGACCTTCCACCGGCCCGGCAGCTCGGCCAGAGCCCGCCCTGTTACCTCTCCAAAGTGCTCCTGTAACTTGGCGGTAAGAGCTGTAGGGGTCTGCCGGGTCATTCCTCCTGCCTTCTCCTTTTGCATAAACACCGGATCCTTATCAAGACTCGCTTCCCATCTGTAGACGTCGTAACAGGGCTTCTCCGACCTTCCAGATATCCCCTGCCCCCAGGGTGAGTACCACATCACCTTTCCGGGTGGTATGCAGTAATGCCTCCACCATGTCGTCTCGGTGGGAGTAGAAGTGAACTCCCTGCGGATTCCACCGCCGTATCCCTTCATAGATCAACCGGGCATTCACCCCGGGGATCGGTTGTTCTCCTGCGGCATAGATCTCGGTTAAAAAGAGAGGGGTCACCTCTCGTAGCGTCTGCGCAAACTCCTCCCAAAGGATCTGGGTCCGGGTATAGCGATGCGGTTGGAAGACGACCACCAGTCTCCTGTCCGGCCAGGCCAGGTGGGCTGCCTCCAGGGTTGCCCGGATCTCTGTCGGATGATGCCCGTAGTCGTCCACCACCAGGATCCCACGGGCTTCTCCTTTGACCTGGAGGCGCCGCTGGACCCCGCTGAACTCTGCCAGGGCTTCCCGGATCAGGGGAAAGTCGATCTCTAATTCGTAGCCGACCGCAATGGCAGCAAGAGCGTTACAGACGTTGTGTCGACCCGGTATGCGGAGGGTGATGCGTCCTAAGCGTCGGCGACGTCTGTAGGCGGTAAAGGTGGTGCAAAGCCCTGTGGCGACGATTTCTCTCCCCTGGTAATCGACCTCCCCCTCCAGGCCGTAGGTAAAATAGCGCTTTTCAAACTGGGGAAAAAGCTCACGAATATGGGGATCATCACCGCATACCACGGCAAAGCCGTAGAAGGGAACACGGTTGATAAACTGCACAAACGCGTGCTGCACCCTGGTCAGGTCGCTGTAGTAATCGAGGTGCTCCCGATCGATGTTGGTCACAACAGCAACCATCGGATTCAAGCGCAGGAAGGAGCCATCGCTCTCATCCGCTTCTGCCACCAGGAAATCTCCCTGGCCCAGTTTGGCATTGCCACCCAGGCTATTCAGCTTGCCTCCGATGACCATGGTCGGATCCAGCCCCCCTTTGGCCAGCACGGTGGCGACAAGAGAGGTGGTTGTGGTCTTCCCATGAC
>RFHZ01000292.1 GCA_003696125.1 Nitrospinota bacterium | reverse complement strand
CCGCTCTATCCCGGGTACGGATCGATGGGAGATGGTTCCTGATCCTTGCTCTGGTCGGTATGGCCGTTGATGCCAGGTTTTTAGACCTCTCCCTTCCTGGCCTTCCAGGAGGTTGGGCTCGCTCCCTCCTTACCTTACTCTTGGGGCTTGGTCTCTGCCTGACCCTCCCCCAGAAGAGTCGAGGGCTGGTGCGACGAGTTATCGTCGTCATGATCCCCATTTTTGTACTCGCAGGTCTGGGCTTTGTGCTCCCCTATCGAGAAGCGCATCGTTATGTCCAATACCAGTCTGCCCAGGAGGTCCATTCTTCCCAGCATGTCCTGTTTGCCCCGGTAGCACGATTTTTGCAGAAGAAATATCCCGGGAAGCCTTTGGCGGTGGCCGCTTCAGGGTCCCTGGAGTTTCTTTACCTGTTCGTAGGCCCCCGCTTTGAGCGTCGAGTCCTCTATGTAGAGACCCATGATGGTCCTCCGAGTACAGGGCCTAACCCGACCGGAAATCCACGCTTTGCTTTTGATCGAGAGGCATGGATACAGAATATGGCCAAGACCCAGGTCGAACTTCTCCTCCTCCTGCGCTGGCGAGAGTTTGAGGCGTGGCCTCCGGAATACTCCTGGGCCATTGAACTCGGCTTTCCCTTGCTTTATCAGGACCGCCATAGCAGCCTCTTTGCTGTGCAATTGTCAGAGGGGTCTCGTATCAGTCAAGCTAAGGAGTTCTGAACCATGTGGTTACTCGAACTACTCTTTTTTCTCATTACGGCCTTGATCGGCTGGACCCTTTTCGGCTATTTTCTCTACCTCTGGATACGGGGGCAGTTCCGCCGGCACGAAGTACCGACCTCTCCGCTCTCCTGGCCTTTTCTCTCGATCATGGTGCCCTGCTACAACGAAGAAGAGCAGATTCTGGCCAAGCTCGAGGACCTCCGGAAGCTCGATTATCCCTGGGATCGGTTAGAGGTGATCTTTGCCGACGGAGGATCGCAAGATCGCACCGTGGAGTTGTTGAGGGCGGCCATCAAACCCGGGGAACCATTTCAGGTTATAAGGTGCCCACGTAGCGGTAAGATCCATCAGATCAACTCCCTTCTGCCACAACTACGGGGGGAGATCGTGGTGAATACCGATGTGGATGCCCGGCTCTCACCGGATGCTCTCAGGTGGATCGTGCGGGAGTTTGCCACCGCACCCGATGTGTGGGTCGTAGGAGCGTATAGTCGGCCAACCGATACCCTGGCCATCGAGCGGTACTACTGGGATGCCCAGAATAAGGGGCGCTTCCTGGAGAGCGATGCCAAGACATCATCTATTGTCATCGCCCAATGCTATGCGTTTCGACGAGACCTGCTCCGGGCATTTCCAGAGGACGTGGTGGCAGACGATGTCTATGTGGCGTTTCTGGCCAATACCTTGGGATACCGTACCGTCTATTCACGTCATGCCATTGCTCTCGAAACGCGAAGTCCCCAGAGCTACTCCGAATTCCTCCCCCACAAGTTCCGAAAGAGCAATGCCTTTTTACGTGAATCGCTCCGTTTTCTGTACCGACTCCCGGATATGGAACCGTTCTGCAAGATGATGTTCATCACCCGGACAGCCCAACAACTCCTCCTCCCCTGGGCTTTGGCCTTCTGGCTGGTGGTTGCTGGTGTGTTGATCAATCTCTTCCGCTTTGATGTGGTGATCACCGGTGCGGCCTTCCTGATATTGCTCCTGATGTGTACGAATCTCGTCTTCGCCTGGGTCTCCCTCCCGGATGGGCCCCACCACTATCCGCTATCGGTCGTGATCAAGGGATATCTGCTGACCAATATCATCATACTGGCGACCGGACTCAGCTACCCCTTTTTCCGGCAGGGAAGTTCCTACCGGCGGGTAAAAATACCGACCCCCAGGGTAGATACCCCGTTAGAGGCGAAGCCTTCTCTTTATGCCACCCGGTATGCCCTGCGACCTTTGGGGCTGAGACATCGTTCAGAGGGAGAATGATGAAGGCGTTTGTTACTGGTGCGACCGGTTTTATCGGGAGACGATTGGTGGATCGGCTATGCCGGGACGGGGTAAAAGTCGTTGCGCTGGTCCGCACCCAGAACCATGGTCTGCCTCCAGACGTCCAGGTCCTTTATGGCGATCTCCTCTCTCCCGATTCATTCCAAAGGGGAGGAGAGGGGTGTGATCGACTCTATCACCTGGCTGCCCTGATCAGTTTTGATCCCCGCCAACGCGATAGGCTCTGTCGGGTAAACGGACAGGGGACTGCCAATATCCTGACAGCAGCCAAACGTTGGGGCGTAAAACGATCGGTGGTGGTCAGTAGCGCCTGTACCGTAGGCATTTCAGAACGGCCAGACCAGGTTCTCGATGAAGACTCCCCGCTACCAGAAAGCCTCGTCGAACGCCACCCTTACTTGGCGAGTAAGCTGGAAGCAGAAAGAGTAGCCAGCAGCATGGCGCAGGAGCAGACAGTGGTGATCGTGAATCCCACTACCGTGTACGGGCCAGGGGACTGGTCACTCAACTCCGGGACGCTGGTGCGAAAGGTGGCACGCTCCTCTATCCTCCCGGTTCCACCAGGGGGGAGCAACGTGGTAGATGTGGACGACGTGGTGGAAGGGATTCTGCTGGCCGGAGAACGCGGACACACCGGTCGTCGTTACATCTTAGGAGGTCTGAACCTCTCTTTTCGGCAAATCTTCTCTATCATTGCGGCTGTTGTGGGACGTCGTCCCCTCTTTCTCCCCCTCCCCTTCTGGATGCGACGCCCCATGGCCGGTACAGTCAGGCTCGTTGAGGGAGTGATCCATAGCCGGTTTTTCACTTCCCAAATCGTTGAAGACCTCTTTGCCTTCAAATACTACTCCAGTCACCGGGCCCAACACGAGTTAGGCTGGAAACCGCAGTATGGGTTTGCGCAGAGCATTGAGCGGGCATGGGCCTTCTATCGCCAGGCAGGATTAGTATATAAAGGAATCGAGAATTGAGAGCGCAGCATGCAAAGAAGCACTCCCCGTGGCAAACGGTCCTGATTACCGGGGCCTCGAGCGGGATTGGTGAGGCACTTGCCTACGCTCTGGCCGTCCCCAACCGGCAGATCGCCCTGGTTGCCCGTCGCAAAGAACGGTTAGAAAAGGTGGCACAGGCTATTCGTGATCGAGGAGGAGAGCCGCTTGTCCTGGCCTGTGATGTGGGGGATCCCAGAGCGGTACAAGAGGCAGCGAGCCGGCTTCGCCAGACGCTGGGGACGATTGACATCGCCTTTCTCAACGCCGGGATCGGGAGTCGAGGGATTGCCCAAAACCTGACTTCTGCGGAAGCAGAACAGGTGATGCGGGTCAACTACCTGGGTGTGGTGTACTGGCTGGATCAATTACTCCCTGACATGCAGAAGCATAATCGAGGCACCATCGTGGTCACCTCTTCCCTGGCTGCCTACCGGGCCTTGCCAGGGTGTGGGACCTATTGCGCGGCGAAATCGGCCGTTTCGGCTCTGATAGAGAGTTATCAGATCGATCTGCTGGCGACCAACGTTCACCTGGTCCTGGTGACCCCGTATTTTGTGGAGACGGAGATGACCGGCTTCGACCCGTACCGGAGTCGTCGCGTATGGATGAGTGCTGCTGATGCAGCCCAGCGAATCTTGCAAGGGGTAGAGGCGGGAAAACATCATATCGCCTTTCCCTGGCATTTCCGCTGCTTTATGACCGGATTGAGTCTGTTACCGCTGCCGTTGTATCGGATGTTCTGGCGATTGGTACGGCGTGGAGGATAATTTGCGCCTCTTGGGGTACACAGGGT
>RFHZ01000291.1 GCA_003696125.1 Nitrospinota bacterium | reverse complement strand
GGCTTTAATATGGCTGATAGGCTTTTCCTCTCTGTCGTGATTCCGGTCTATAACGAAGAAGAAAGCCTCCTGCCCCTCTACAAGAGGATTCGAGACGCCTGTGATGCCCTGGGTAAAGCCTACGAGATCGTCTTTGTGGATGATGGGAGTCAGGATCAGACCCTCTCTATTCTGGAGCGCTTACACGACCAGGATTCCCGGGTAAAAGTGATCCGCTTCCGGAAGAACTACGGCCAGACCGCGGCCATGGCTGCCGGTTTTCGCCTGGCACGGGGAGAGATCATCGTCAGCATGGATGGAGACCTGCAAAACGACCCTGCCGATATTCCCCGGCTCCTGGCCAAACTGGAAGAAGGGTACGATGTGGTCTGTGGCTGGCGCAAGGAACGCAAGGATAAGTTTCTCTCCCGCCGGCTTCCTTCCATCATTGCCAACTGGTTGATCGGAAAGGTCACCGGGGTACCCATTCATGATAACGGCTGCTCGCTCAAGGCCTACCGGGCTGCCGTGATCAAGCGGACCGCCCTCTACTCGGAATTGCATCGCTTTATCCCGGCCATGTCCACCCTGACCGGTGCAAAGATTGCCGAGATCGTGGTGCGACATCACCCGCGACGCTTTGGTAAGAGTAAATACGGCATCTCCAGGATCTGGCGGGTCCTTTTGGATATCGTTATCGTCAAGATGCTGACCGGCTTTGCGGCAAGACCGGCTTTGTGGTTTGGGGTGTTGAGCCTTCCGGCCCTGTTGGTAGGAACAGTATTTCTGCTCGGCATGGCCATACCGGGTGCTTCAGGGATAGTGTTTCCTGCCCTGAGTTTCCTGTGTTTTTCTCTGGCTGGACACCTGCTAGCCCTGGGAGTCTTAGGAGAGATGGTTTTAAAGACAGGAGATTTCCAGCCGGAGAGGATGATAGCAAGGGTGATGATGCCTCAAGCGAAGATGTAGAGAGGTATCTAATCGCCATGAGAAAGGGGCAGGAAAACTCTTGGCCTCTCTCTATGCAATTTTTTCACTTTGCAGTGCAATAGATGCCTGTAGCTGCTGAAACAGTGTTCTCGAGGGGCAAACCGGCTCCAACAGGCGAATTGGGTGTTCCTCTTTTTCCCTTTTCTCCTGATCATCTGACCTTTTTGCCATGTCTCTTTACCCTTTCCGCCATTCCTGTCATCATATCCCTACCTCAAAACAGCCCAAAATGCCAATAGAAAACCTTGACCCTTATTCTGGCATGAAAATAGCACAACCCCTCTTTCTCAGAATGTCCTTTGCCCAGACTGGTGGTATGCACCGGATGGGCGGTAGCCTGCCAGGGCAGTGGTTAGCTTGTAGCCGCAGAGTTCGCAGAGAATGCAGAGAGGACCAGCATTTTTTGCAATTCACCCCAGAAGTATCCTCGCCAGGTTGGTGTTTAATCTTCTAATGTTTAGTATTGATCCGGGCAGAGAAAATCTCTGAGCAATGAACCATTTGGACAAAGGGAAAGAGGCGTCTTTGCCTCCTGATTCGCAAACCGTAGCCGTTTCCGTCGTGGTGCCGGTGACGGAGAGATGCGATGACCTGACCGAACTCTACCGGAGCCATGCCGGGGTCTTAAAGCGGTCAGGCTATTCCTTTGAATTCCTCTTTGTGTTCGATGGCGGGTTTACGGAAGAAGCAAAAAAACTCGAGCCGCTGGTAGCCCTGGGAGAACCGATACAGATCATCACGCTTTCCCGATCCTTTGGCGAAGCTACCGCCCTCATGCTTGGGTTTAAAGAGGCGCAGGGCGATTTCTTGCTCACCCTCTCGGCCTATTTTCAGGTTGTACCTGAGGGGATAGCAGAGATTATAGCC
>RFHZ01000290.1 GCA_003696125.1 Nitrospinota bacterium | reverse complement strand
CCCCCACACTGACATCTGCCTGGAAGGCTGGGTACGGGTCTACTTTTACCTCCATAAACTCTTCGGGTACGTCCTGGCCTTCTTCCTCGTCGCCGGCCTGGCAGGATGGATACGGTGATGCCGGGATTGGTGCAGACCCTCCAGGCCCTCCGTATCCGCAACTTTCGCTACCTCTGGCTCTCCCATACCCTCTCCTACTTCATCCAGCGGATGGAGGTGCTGGTCCTGGGCTGGCTGGTGCTGGAGTTGACCAACTCTCCCTTTCTGGTCGGCCTGATCGGGGCGCTCCGGTTTGGAGGCAGCCTGATCGGACCGCTGGCCGGGGTGGTGGCGGATCGCTTTAACCGGCGCCAGCTCCTCCTCCTGGTGCAATGCCTCATCCTGGTGCAGATGGGGGGCATGTTCCTGTTGATCTGGAAGGGATGGCTCCAGGCCTGGCACATCTTTGCCATCACCCTGCTGGGAGGGGTGAACCGGGCCTTTGAATGGCCCACCCAACAGGCCCTGACAGCCGATCTGGTGCAGGAAGAAGAGCTGGCCAACGGTGTGGCCCTGATCAATGCTGCCTCCAACGTGACCTCGATCCTGGGTCCGGCTCTAGGCGGGGTGGTTCTCGCCTGGTTTGGACCAGGAGCCTGTTACGGACTGCTCTTTGTCATCGGTCTCCTGCAGATGGCTACCCTCTACCAGATCCGCATGCCTTCCCCGATGGCCAAAGGCAAGGAGCACTCCCTCTGGCAGGAGATCCGCACCGGCGTGCACTACAGCGCTCATCATCCCCTGGTCCTGGCCGCCCTGGCCACGGCCGTGCTGATCAACCTGCTCGGATTTCCCCTCACCTTCTCCCTCATGCCGGTCTTTGCCCGCGATATCCTGGCCGTAGGAGCAGATGGACTCGGATTTCTCACCGCAGCGGTCGGGGGAGGATCGCTGCTCGGCTCCCTGCTGGTCGCGTCCCGGGGCACTCTCCACCAGGCCGCTCCCCTCATGCTCGGGGGGACGCTCGGCTGGATGGGGAGCATGATCCTCTTTGCCCTCCTCCCCTGGTACCTTCCTGCCCTGCTGGTGCTGGGGGTGATGGGCATTGCCCAGGGATTGAGCATGGCCAACATCGCCATTCTCATCCTGGGGCATACCACTCCGGAGATGCGGGGACGCATCATGGGTCTCCGCTCCATGGCCATTTGCGCCCTGCCGGTAGGGAGCCTGGTTGCCGGGGCAGCAACCGAGCTGCTGGGAGCCCCGCTGACCGTGCTGCTCAGCGGGATCCTGGGGATAGGGCTGATGTGTGGGATCCATCGCCAGTTCCTGCGCGTAGCCAATCCCTCCCTTACCAGGCTCTCTTAAAACTGTCCTGCTGCCGTATCCGGGACCGGAATGGCCCGTGCTTCAGCCACTCGCCGGAGCACCAGCGGAGACGGGTCGGCTGCAATGAATGTTCGTCCGTAGTATGCTATGGATAAGGCAGCAGAGCGAGGTCAGCGATAAATCGATAGTCACGCTGATTCTTCGAGGCAAGAGGAGAATCCCCATTCGCGCGTTCTTACATTACGAACCCATGCACTACTGTTCGCCATATCTGGGCGGTCACGCCACATACCGATAAAGGGTTCATCTCTTAAAGGTGGTAAAGTGCTCGCATCCTCAGATGGCTCTTGGACATAACGGAGACGCAGAAAAGCGATAAAGTCCGCAACCAACTGTTGTGCTAGTGGGGGAAGAGCAACCAGATCGTGCCAAATCTGTTCTCGATTCATCGGATCACCTCTGTGGCACTGTATTATGATGTGATTTCTTATTCCAAATTATATCACTTCACTGGCAGGGTGTCGAGTACTTGATACCTGAGGTATCTGTCTCAATTTCCTGTACGAGGCGGGAAGAGGGGGTTGCCTGGGGAGGAGAGTATGTTACAATAGCGACCGGTATTGTATCAACGGCTGTTCTCTTCAGCCAGGAACAGGAAAAACCGGGTTCTCGAGGAACGTAAAGGGGGGAACGTATGTGTGCTCTCAACGCTTTTCCGGTCATGCTCACCTTTGATATCGATGCCGAAACCCTGTGGACATCGCGGGATCCCAAGATGGCCAGCTATCCGGTCGCCCTCTCCCAGGGACGGTACGGGACCAAAATCGGGGTTCCCCGGATTCTCGAGCTGCTGGCCCGCTACCAGATCCCTGCCACCTTTTTCGTACCGGGACAGACGATCGAACGCAATGAAGACCTGATAAAGACCATCGCCGGGCAGGGCCATGAGATCGCCCATCACAGCTATTCCCACCGCTGGCTGGATACCCTCTCCCTGGACGAAGAACGGGAAGAGCTGGAGAAGGGGATCACCCTGATCGAGAAAGTGGCCGGGTACAAGCCACGCGGCTACCGCTCACCGGCCGGAGAGTTCAGTCCCCATACCCTGGAACTCCTCCTCGAGTACGGGTTTGCCTATTCTTCCAACTTCTTTGACGACGAAGCCCCGTACAGGCATGTCCTGCATGGCACCAAGACCAATCTGGTGGAGCTCCCCTTTGCCTGGGCGCTCGACGATGCTCCCTTCTTCCTGTACAGCATCCGCCTGCCGGGCCGGGTCATGGCCGCCCCCTCGGCCGTGCTTGAAACCTGGCAGCGGGAGTTTGATGGGCTGTACGCCGCCAACAAGTGCTTTGTCCTGGTCATGCATCCCCAGATCATCGGCCGGCCCTCGCGGATCCAGATCCTGGAAGCACTCATCCGCTACATCAGGGGGCATGCCGGGGTCTGGTTTGCCCGCTGCGATCAGGTGGTCGAGGCGATCAAGGACACCCTGTAAGAGGGGGAAAGACCCGGGGAAGATCCGGCCAACAAAAACAGAGATGCTGTCGAAAAAGCCGTTGACAAGAGAGAAGGGGGCATGCTAAGAGTATAGGGGAAGTTCCTCATCCTGTTTCCGTATCCTCCTGGCTCTCTGGTCCGGAGGGAGGGGATTTTTTGTGTTGTCTTAAGGAAGAAGGAGGCAGAGCATGCGAAAATCACGCTATGCAGGAAGGCTGTTGCTTGGTAGCGGCATTTTTCTCCTCATCTTTTGCCTGGCCCTTGCCGCCCAGGCTGCTCCCAAGTACGGGGGCATCCTCAATGCCACCCACCGGGGTGATCCTCCCAGTCTCAGCATCCATGAGGAGGCGACCATCTCCACGGTATGGCCGATGATGCCCTGCTATAATAACCTGGTCCTCTTTGATCCGCTCAAGAAGCAGGAGAGCGCAGAGACGATCATCGGGGAGCTGGCCAAAAGCTGGGAGTGGCAAGATGATGGCAAGAGCCTGGTCTTCCACCTGCGACAGGGGGTCAAGTGGCACGATGGCCGGCCCTTTACCTCCAAGGATGTCAAATACACCTTTGATCTGGTGCGGGGCGCACCAGGGATGAAGGTCCGCTTACGGGTCAATCCCCGCAAGCTCTGGTACGCCAACGTCTCTGCCATCGAGACCCCGGACGACTACACGGTGATCTTCCGTCTCAAACAACCCCAGCCGGCCCTCCTCATGCTCCTCGCTTCCGGTTACTCTCCCATCTACCCGGCCCATGTTCCTCCTTCCCAGATCCGCACCCGCTGTGTGGGAACCGGGCCTTTCCGCATGAAGGAGTACCGGCGCGGAGAGGTGCTGGTGCTGGAGCGCAATCCGGACTATTTCATCAAGGGTCGCCCCTATCTGGACGGTATCCGCTATATCATGATCAAGGATCGCGCCACCCGCACGGCTGCCCTGCAGTCGGGACGTGTGGACATCGCCTTTCCCGGTGAGACCACCAAAACCATTGCCGAAACCCTGCAGAAGACCAACCCGGACCTGGTCATCATCAAAACCAGTCAAAACGTGAACGACAACATTCTCCTCAACTTCACCCGGCCCCCCTTTAACAATCCGAAGCTGCGCAAGGCGATCAACCTGGCCATCGACCGCAAGGCCTATGTGCAGGCGGTACACCAGGGAGGAGCCATCGTCGGAGCCGCCATGCTCCCCAAGCCGTACGGGGTCTGGGGACTGCCCGAGGAAGAGGTGGCCAAGCTTCCCGGCTATGGTGATCCGGTTAAGCAAAAAGCCGAAGCGAGAAAGATCCTGGCCGAACTCGGCTACGGACCGGATAACCCGCTCAAGGTGACCATG
>RFHZ01000027.1 GCA_003696125.1 Nitrospinota bacterium | reverse complement strand
GTACTGCTCCAGGCGGCCGATGCCCTCTCTGCCGCCCGACCGGGTGCCCGCCGGGAGATGCTGGAGACGTACATAAAGCGCCTGGAAAAGCTGGAAGAGATCGGTGATTCGTTCGAAGGGGTGGAAAAGACCTATGCCATCCAGGCGGGACGCGAGATCCGGGTGATCGTCACCCCGGAAAAGGTCAATGACGTGGAGGCGATGTACCTGGCCCGGGATATCGCCAAGCGGATCGAAAAAGAGGTAACCTATCCCGGGCAGATCAAGGTGACGGTCATTCGAGAGACGCGGGCCGTAGAGTACGCCAAGTGAAGAAGATACCGTAAGTAGCTATTACGAACATCTTTGCCCTTTAATGCCTCCTGTAGCCACGCGTTACCGGAGAAACATTTTACCGCCGAGCATGCAGAGATCGCCGGGATGCATGGACCAAAAACTCTGCGGACCCGGCGTCCTCGGCGGTGAAAGCCTTCAGACAGCGATGTTTTACCGAGACACAAAAATCCTCAAAAGTTAGTCATAGTTACTCCCATGGAGACGATGAGCACCTTTACGCAACCCTTACCAGAAGCACCCATTACGGATGATCTCTCCCTTCTCCTCGATGTCCTTCCCCCGGATATCCGGCATGCCCTGAAGGAGGAGAAGGATCTGGAGTCGTTGATCGAGGTGGTACTCGACCTGGGGAGAGAGCCGGAAGCCCGCTTCCCGGACCGGGTCTTTTTGATCGAGAACCGCTTCATCACCATGGAGGACCTGGAATACGTTACCCACCGGCTGGGGGAGTTCGGGAAGGACAACCGGGCAGGAATCGAGCGGACCCTGCACCGCATCTCGGCCATACGCAACCGGCGGGGCAAGATCGTCGGCCTGACCTGCCGCGTTGGCCGGGCGGTGTTTGGGACCATCGATATCATCCGTGATGTGATCGAAACCGGGAAGAGCATCCTGCTTTTGGGACGCCCTGGGGTGGGCAAGACCACCAAGTGCCGGGAGATCGCGCGTGTCCTCAGCGGCGAATTCGGCAAGCGGGTCATCGTGGTCGATACCTCCAACGAGATCGCCGGGGATGGTGATATCCCCCATCCGGGGATCGGGCGTGCCCGCCGCATGCAGGTCCCCTCTCCCGAACTCCAGCATACGGTGATGATCGAAGCGGTAGAGAATCACATGCCCGAGGTGATCGTCATCGACGAAATCGGTACCGAAGAGGAGGCGCGGGCAGCCCGCACCATCGCGGAGCGAGGGGTGCAGCTCATCGCCACCGCGCATGGCAACACCCTGGATCGCCTCCTGATGAACCCTACCCTCTCCGATCTGGTAGGAGGGGTGCAGGCGGTGATCCTGGGGGATGAGGAGGCGAAAAGACGTGGGACCCAGAAGACGGTGCTGGAGAGAAAGGCACCCCCTACCTTCCAGATCCTGATCGAGATTCAGGAGATGGACCGGCTGGCCGTGTACCACGATGTGGGGAAGGCGGTCGATCAGATCCTGCGCGGGCTCCCGGTACAACCGGAGATTCGCGTGCAGGGAGCCGATGGACAGGTGGAGATCATCACCGGCCAGATCGCCGAAGAGGAACGACCGGAACCGCAGGAAGCCCCTCCCTCCCTGGCCCGTCCCCTGACCACGACACCGGTTCGCATCTTCTCCTACGGGGTGAACCGCAAACGCCTGGAGCGGGCCCTCAAGGAGCTCGACCTCCCCGGCATCGTGACCAAGGATCCGGCGGAAGCACAGGTGGTGGTGATTCTCAAATCCCACTTCCGGCGCTACGGGCATAAACTGATCGGCTCGCTCAGTCCCAACATCGCCGTCTTTATCGCCAAGAGCAATACCTATGCGCAAATCGTGAAGGTAGCGCAAGAGATCTTCCGCCTCAGCACCAGCCGTAACGAAGAGATGGCCGCCTTGCGCGAAGCAGAAGAGGCGATTCAAAAGGTACTCAACGGCGAGCGGCAGGTCGAACTCCTCCCCCAGACCAGCCGGATTCGCAAGCTGCAACATCAGCTTGCCGCCCGCTACGGTCTCCGCTCCAGGAGCGTGGGGGAGGATCCGTTCCGGCGGGTACAGATCTTTGCCTGATCAGGAAGAGAGCTTCTCCTTTAGCAGCTTGTTGACAAGCTGGGGATTGGCCTTCCCCTGCGTGGCCTTCATCACCTGTCCCACGAAGTACCCGAGGAGCTTCTCCTTTCCCTGCCTGTAAGCGGCCACCTCTTCCGGATGCCTGGCCAGCACCTCATCGATGACCTGGCTGAGCTGGTCCGCATCGGCGATCTGGACCAACCCCTTCTCCCTGACGATGACCTCTGCCCGCTTACCGGTGGCGTACATCTCTTCAAAGACTGTCTTGGCAATCTTCCCGCTGATCACCTTCTTCTCGATCATCTGCAACAGCTCAGCCAGATGGGCCGGTGGAACCGGAGACTGCTCGATAGGGGGGGCATCCTCCCGTTTCAACTCCCGCAACAGCTCGCCCATGATCCAGTTGCTCACCGTCTTGGGATGAGGAAAGAGGGCCACACACTCCTCATAGTAGTTTGCCAGCGCCTTGGAGGAGGTCAGGACCCCGGCATCGTAATCGGGCAGCCCGTACTCGGTCACGAAGCGCTGGCGTCGGGCACCGGGGAGTTCGGGGAGGGAAGCACGGATGCGGGCAATCCAGGCCTCATCGACCACCAGGGGGACCAGATCCGGTTCCGGGAAGTAGCGATAGTCGTGTGCCTCCTCTTTGGTCCGCATGGAGAGGGTAATCCCCCGGCTGGCATCCCACAGCCGTGTCTCCTGCACCACCGTCCCCCCCTCTTCCAGGACCATGGCCTGGCGCTCTGCTTCGTAGGCGAGCGCGCGTTGCAGGTGCCGGAAGGAGTTGAGATTCTTGACCTCGGTCTTGGTCCCAAACTCCCTGGCTCCCCGTGGACGAATAGAGATGTTGGCATCACAGCGCAGGCTCCCCTCCTCCATGTTCCCATCGCAGATCTCCAGGTACTCCAGGATCGCCTTCAACTCCTGCAGGAACTCTCGTGCCTCCTCTGGTGAGCGGATATCCGGCTCACTCACGATCTCGATCAGCGGCACACCACACCGGTTCATATCCACGTAACTGCTGTGTGGATCATCCAGGTTCTCTCCATGGATGAGCTTACCCGCATCCTCTTCCAGATGGATACGGGTGATCCCGATCTTCTTCAGGCCGGCAGGGGTGAAGATCTCTACATACCCTCCCCGGGCCAGGGGGAGTTCGTACTGGGAGATCTGGTACCCCTTGGGCAGATCGGGATAGAAGTAGTTCTTGCGGGCAAACTTGCTGAAGGGAGCGATCTGGCAGTGCGTTGCCACCGCCATCTTCAGGGCAAACTCGACCGCCTCCCGGTTCAGCACCGGCAACACCCCCGGCATCCCCAGGCAGACCGGGCAGGTGTTCTCATTGGGGGCAGCGCCAAAGGCGGTGCTACAGCCACAGAAGATCTTAGATTTGGTCAAAAGCTGGGCATGCACTTCCAGCCCGATGATGATTTCATACTCCATCCTGCTTCTCCTCCTCATTGCTGCTCTCTCTGGCTCTGCTCACCCAGAGAAAGCTAGAGCGGCGGTCGCTTCCTGTGATAGTCGGTATGCTGCTCAAAGGCGTGAGCCACACGGAGGATCATCTCTTCCGCAAACGGTTTACCGATGATCTGGAACCCGATCGGGAGCCCACTCCGGGAAAAACCACAGGGGATGGAGATCCCCGGGATACCGGCCAGGTTGACCGGAATGGTAAAGATGTCTGAGAGGTACATCTGCAGCGGATCATCCACCTTCTCCCCCAGCCGGAAGGCGGGGGTGGGAGCGGTAGGGGTGATGATCACGTCGTACCGGGTAAAGGCCTGATCAAAATCCTCTTTGATCAGTGTTCTGACCTGCTGTCCTTTGCGGTAGTAGGCCTCGTAGTACCCGGAGCTGAGGGCATAAGTCCCGAGCATGATCCGCCGTTTCACCTCTGCTCCAAACCCTTCGGCCCGTGTCTTGCGGTACATATCGAGGAGATTGGTAGCCTGGGGGGTACGGTACCCGTATTTCACCCCATCGTAGCGGGCCAGGTTGGAACTGGCTTCGGCCGTGGCCAGGATGTAGTAGGTAGCCACGGCGTACTCGGTATGGGGGAGGGAGATCTCTTCATAACTCGCCCCTAAATCGGCCAGGAGTTTGATCCCTCTCCAGACCGCCTCCTCCACCTCTGGGTCGATACCAGAGACAAAGTACTCCTTGGGGATGCCGATCCGGATCCCCTCCACCCCCTGCCCCAGGGCCCGGGTAAAGTCGGGTACCGGCAGATCGACCGAGGTGGAATCGCGGGGATCCCGGCCGGCAATGACCTGCAGCAGCAGGGCGGCATCCTCGACATCTTTGGTCATCGGCCCGATTTGATCGAGAGAAGAGGCAAAGGCCACCAGCCCGTACCGCGAGACCCGTCCATAGGTCGGTTTGAGACCGACGATACCGCAACAGGCGGCCGGCTGCCGGATCGATCCCCCCGTATCCGTGCCCAGGGCCGCGGTACACTCATCTGCCGCCACCGCGGCGGCCGATCCTCCACTCGATCCACCGGGAATGGTCTCCGGATTCCAGGGATTGCGGGTCACCCCATAGGCAGAGTTCTCGGTGGACGACCCCATGGCAAACTCATCCATGTTGGTCTTGCCCAGGAGCAAAGCCCCGGCAGCCTTGAGCCGTTGCATCACCGTGGCGTCATAAGGGGGGATGAAATTGCCCAGGATGCGGGAACCGCAGGTGGTACGGACCCCTTTGGTACAGATGACATCCTTGATGGCCAGGGGAATCCCGAGCAGCGGAGCCTCCTCCCCTCGCTGTATCCGTCGATCCGCCTCCTGCGCTTCTGCCAGTACCTCCTCCCGGCAGACGGTGAGATAGGCGTGCGTGATCTCCTCGACGGCATCGATCCGCTCTAAGAAGGCGGTGGTCAGGGCTTCGGAGGTAATCTCCCCTTTACGTAACAAATCGCGGGCTTCGTGGATGGTCAATCGCCACAGCTCCATAGTCCTCCTCTCTTCCTCAGGCTTCTTCGATGATCTTGGGAACCTTGAAATAGCGGTGCGCCGCTTCCGGCGCATTGGCCAATGCCTCTGTAATGGGAATGGAGGGACGGACCTGGTCCTCCCGAAAGACGTTCTGGATGGTCAAGACATGTGAGGTCGGTTCGACATTGCTCGTATCCAGCTCGTTGAGCTTGTTGACATAGGTGAGAATATCGCTCAACTGATGGGTAAACTTCTCCATCTCCTCTTCGCTCAAGGCCAGACGAGCCAAGGTGGCCACATGCTCTACTGCCTCTCTGTCGATCATGATCTCCTCCCCTCTCTTCTTCACATCAGGATTCGAGCAACTCCAGTGGAGCATATTTTACCATAACTCTCTTCTTTCCTACACTCCGGAAAACAATGGTGAGTTTGGTCTCCTCTCCCCTCCCTTCCCGCGCGCGGATCACCCCGACTCCCCACTCCTGGTGCCGGACCAGGGCGCCGGGAACGAAGCGCTCTTCCGGCTCTTGGGGTGACGGGACCAGGACCGGTCGTAGTGGTGGTGGAGAGGGAGAAGGGGCAGGGATGAGCTGGACAAGGGAAGGGTCGATATCCTCCAGAAAGGGGGAGAGGGGATTGTGCTGTCCGGTCCCATAGATACGGCGATACTCGGCAGCGGTAAAGTAGAGTTCCTCTTTGGCCCGGGTGATCCCGACATAGCAGAGCCGGCGTTCCTCTTCCCGTTCGGCCTCGCTGTGGAGGGAGCGCGCATGGGGGAAGAGTCCCTCTTCCATCCCTACCATGAAGACGACCGGAAACTCCAGTCCCTTGGCCGTGTGCAGCGTCATCAGTACCACCCCTCCCTTCCCTTCCTCGAGCAGATCCTGATCAGAGATGAGGGCGGTCTGATCGAGAAAATCGGTCAGTGAGGCCTCTGGATTCTGCAAGGTGAAGACATCCGCCGCGGAGATGAGCTCCTTGATGTTCTCGATCCGGGCTTCCGCTTCGGTGGCCTCTCCCTTCTCCAGCATGGCCAGGTACCCGCTTCGCTCCAGCACCTCTTCTACCAGACGGGCCGGGGGCAGGGTCGCCATCCGGGTGCGGCACTCCTGGATGAAGTGGTAAAAGCCCTCCAGTTTCCTGCGTGTCCCGGCCGGGATGCCGGACTGGGCATCCAGATGCGGGATGACATCAAAGGGGGAAAGCTGCCGGGTTCCAGCAGCGGCAAAGAGCCGTTCCAGGGTTACCCTGCCGATGCCACGGGGAGGCAGGTTGATGATCCGCTGCAGGCTCACCGTATCCTGCGGGTTGACGATGAGCCGCAGGTAGGCGAGGATATCCTTGACCTCTTTGCGGTCGTAAAAGCGGAGTCCACCCACGATCTGGTAAGGGATGCGTTCACGGCGAAGCGCATCTTCGAACACCCGCGATTGGGCATTGGTCCGGTAGAGGATGGCCATATCGGAAAAGTGATAGGGACCGGAGTGACAGAGGTCTTTGATGGTGGCACAGACGAAGTCGGCCTCGTCGATTTCGGTCTCCCCGATAAAGAGATGCAGGGGTTTTCCTGCTGGCCGTTGGGTCCACAAGGTTTTCCTCTTGCGATGCCGGTTGTGACGGATCACCTGGTTGGCCGCTTCCAGGATCGTCCTGGTGGACCGGTAGTTCTCCTCCAGGCGAATCACCTTACAGCCGGGGAACTGCTCTTCAAAGGAGAGGATGTTTTCGATGGTGGCTCCCCGCCACCCGTAGATCCCCTGATCATCGTCCCCCACCACACAGATATTGCGATGCGTTTGCGTCAACAGGGCCAGGAGATGGTACTGGACCCGGTTGGTGTCCTGGTACTCGTCTACCAGGATGTAACGGAACCGGTTCTGGTAGGCGTGCAAGACCTCGGGATAGGTCTCCCAGAGCCGGACGGTCAGCATGAGCAGATCATCAAAATCGAGGGCGTCTCTCTCCTTGAGCTTCTGCTGGTAAAGGGCATAGACACGCCGCACCTGCTCTTCCAGGCCGAAAAAGGGACCGCTGGCGGCATATGCCTCGGGGGTGAGGAGCTGGTTTTTCAGGCGGCTGATGCGGGCCGCGATTCTCCGTGCCGGGTAGAGGTCACGGTTGATGTTCAGCTCGCGCAGACATTCCCGGATCAGGTCGAGCTGATCGGCACTGTCATAGATGAGGAAGTGAGAGGAATAGCCGAGCCGCGCGATCTCCTGGCGCAGGATACGGGCACAGGCGGCATGGAAGGTGCTGATCCAGATATCGGAGGAGAGCCGTCCCCCCAGCAGTGCCTCCACCCGTCTCTTCATCTCGGCTGCGGCTTTGTTGGTAAAGGTCAAGGCCAGGATACGCCAGGGCAAAACCCCCTTTTCTTTGATCAGGTAAGCGATCCGGTGCGTGATCACGCGGGTCTTCCCGGAACCGGCACCGGCCAGGATCAGGAGGGGACCTTCTGTCCATTCTACCGCTTCTCGCTGTCGCGGATTCAACCGCCCGGTCAGGTTCATGACTTTTTCCGCTCCCTGGCCCACCCTTCCCGATGGATCTCCTCTTTCCGGTTAAAGACCAGCGATTCTGGAGGCACGTCCTTCCGCACCGTGGTCCCGGTCGCGATGTACGACCCTCTCCCGATGCGGATGGGAGCGATGAACTGGCTATCGCTCCCCACAAACACCTCATCTTCGATGATGGTCTGTGCCTTCTGCTTGCCGTCATAGTTACAGGTGATCATGCCGGCACCGATGTTCACCCCCTTCCCCATAAGCGTATCCCCGATATAGCTGAGATGGGAGGCCTTTGATCCTTCACCGATCACCGATTTCTTCACCTCGACGAAGTTACCGATCTTCACCCGCTCGGCCAGCATGCTTCCCGGCCGCAGGTGGGCAAAGGGCCCGATGGTCGAGTGGGCACCGATGTAGCTCTCGGTGATGACCGAGTACCCTTTGATCACCACCTCATCCTCCAGGGTGCTGCTGGTGATGAAGGTGTTGGGGAGAATGGTACAGCCGTCCCCGATGCGGGTCTCCCCTTGCAGGTAACAGTTCGGGTAGATGACCGTATCCCTCCCGATCTCCACCGCACGATCGATATAGGTGTGGGCCGGATCGAGAATGGTTACACCGTTCAGCATGTGTTGCTCGGCGATCTGCAGGCGCAGGAGGTGTTCGGCCTGCGCCAGTTTACGCCGGTCATCGATCCCCATCACCTCCTGCCAGTCCGCTGCCTGCCGGGCAGCGACCATCCGTCCTTCCTCCCGGGCCATCCCCACCAGATCGGTCAGATAGTACTCGCCCTGCTGGTTTTGGGGAGAGAGCCTGTCCAGGGCAGGAAAGAGGAAGGTGCTGTCAAAGCAGGAGATCCCGCTGTTAATCTCCTGGATCTTTCGCTCTGCCGGTGAGGCATCCGCCTCTTCCACGATGCGCAGCACCTCGCCCTTTTCATCACGCACGATGCGACCGTACCCACGGGGGTCAGGGAGGAGGGCGGTAAGCAGGGTGACGGCAGCCCCGGTATGGCGGTGGGTCTGCAGGAGCTCTACCACCGTCTCTGGCCGGAGCAGCGGGGTATCGCCGAACAGGACCAGGACCGTCCCGCGAAAATCGGCAAAGAGGGGGGCCGAGCACCTGACCGCATCTCCGGTTCCACGAGGGGCGGATTGATGGACGAAGCAGAACCCCTCTTCGGGAAATCGCTTTTTGACCTCCTCGGCCTGATGTCCCACCACGACGGCTACCCGTTCTGCGGCCAGCGAGCGGGCCAGGCGCAACGGGTAGGAGAGGATCGGCTCTCCGCACAGGGGATGCAAGACTTTATTGAGACGTGACTTCATGCGCTTTCCCTGGCCTGCGGCCAGGATAATCACCCCGGTCTGTACCATACTTTGGCTCCTTCTCTAAACGACAACTTTATGGCCCGTTCTCTCTCGATGCCCTCTGAGGAGGGGTCAGGGTGGGGTCGGTTCCTCCTTTGTCCCCTCGCTCTTCATACCGAGCAGGCGCAGTTTCTTGCGTAACGTGTTCCGGTTGATCCCGAGCATCGCTGCCGCCCGGATCTGGTTTCCGCCAGTGGCAGAGAGCACGGCCTGAAACAGGGGGCGCTCTACAGCTTCGAGAATGGATTGATAGAGGTG
>RFHZ01000289.1 GCA_003696125.1 Nitrospinota bacterium | reverse complement strand
TCAAAAATTATCTACGCTCGTCTTTGTGCGACTTACGTATCCAGATATCGCTGTTCTTTTCCGCAGTCATTCGCCTAGGGCCGTTAGAAAAGTATATCCATTACACCCTGAAATCGTTCAGGTTGATATGGAGTGGGTGAGTCACGCGCTCATTCGTGAGATTCAAAGTCAGGGGATAAAGGTTCTGACGAAAAGTCTTGGATCAGAGAGAGATAACCCTCAGTATTGGGGAAAACTGTTTGACCTGGGAATAGACATTATCTTAACAGATCATCCCACAAAGATGATGCACTACTTGAAGCAATACCCTCTATCTGGGCTCACCAAACCCATGTTGACGCCACTGGCACCGTAGATCGAGGACTGTTGATGCTGCGCTGACGGAACCGTGTAGATTCGTTGCTTAGAGAAACCCTGGTGTATGGGACATCGACACAACACCATATCTCCCCTGGCTCTGTAAATCAAAACGATGAGCCTTACTCCCTTTCTCCCTGAGTATCGTGCACCATCCCGTGCATGGTATGGACCAGAACGATGCTGAGAACCAGCCAGGCCAGGCCTGCCGTATAACCGGCGAGCACATCGGTCAGCCAGTGGACGTTGAGATAGATCCGACTGACTCCCACTATGAGGATGATGAGGAAGGCCAAGAGCAGGGTGGCATAACGGATGACAGGGGCCTGCACGTATTTCCATACCAGATACACCAGAAAGCCGTAGACAACCGTTGCGGCAAAGGCATGCCCACTGGGAAAACTATATCCGAGTGCAGGCACCAGTTGTGGTTGGGGTCGGGGACGATGAAATCCAAATTTTAACGCCTGCAGGACCACTTCGCCTCCCCCTGCCGCCAGCGACAGGGCATAGACATCCCACCATGCCCTTCTCCGCAGGAGGACAATGACCAGCAGACAAAGGGTGAGGAGAAGTAGATAGATCCCACCTACGGTGGTGATCTCTACCATGATACGAGTCATCCCAGGAGAGATCACGCTTTCGACAACCCGTTGGATCTGAAAATCTAGGCGATAGAGCGTTTCTCGATCGATCACATCCTCGATAATCTCTCCCAAAGCCAGGAGGGAAAGGAGGAGGGAGAGCAAAGCCAGGGTGAAATGCCGTCCATACCAGCGTCCCGCGCGAAGCCGGGTCTGAAAAAAGGTCCAGGTGTGGGGCATATGGGTGGAGAGGATCTGCTCTATCCACCCCAGTTTTTCCTGAAGCATGTGCCGCTTCTTCTGGACGAGCCACACGAGGTAGAGTCCCAGTCCTCCACCGATAAAGGCGAAGAGACCAAGCCGGCCAAGGTATCCCCGTATCAGGTCCCAGCTATTGCCGACAAAATAGCCTGCCAGGGCAAAGGTAATGGCCCAGGCCACTCCTCCCAGGAGGTTCGCCAGGAGAAAGCGGGGATACGGCATATGGGAGAGCCCCGCTACAACAGGGGCAAAGGCACGGAGCCAGGAGAGGAAACGACCCACGAATACCGTTTTCCCCCCGTGCCGGACAAAGAACCTCTGCGCTTCCTCCAGATACTCCGGCTTAAAAAAGAGATAGCGGCCGTAACGTCGGAAGAACTTCTCTCCGAACCGATAACCGATCCAATATCCGACCGTATCTCCTAAAATGGCTCCCACGGAAGCCACCCAGATCACATCGCCCAGATCCAACGCTCTATGGGAGGCAAAGAAACCGGCCATCACCACCAGTCCTTCCCCTGGCACCAGCAGGCCTACAAAGGCAGAAGTCTCCAAAAAGGTCATCACAAACAGGAGATAGTATCCCCACTGATGCATATAAGGGAGCAAAAAATCCACTATCCGTTGTTCCATCCCCTTCTCCTCTCCTGGGTGATACGCCGCCTCCTCCCTTTCCCCCTAGACCGCAGTGATGGGTACACAAACCCGGTGCGCCCTGGTAAAATGATAGCAACAGGACCCTGGTGGGTCAATGAAGGGCACCGGTTGTGGTTAAGACTCTCTCCGATGTTTCTCGCTACCCAAGAAAGTCTTGACAGGAGTCTTCTGCTCTGTCAGTATACGGTTG
>RFHZ01000288.1 GCA_003696125.1 Nitrospinota bacterium | reverse complement strand
GCGCTGCAGATAGGCGATCTGCTCGGGCCAGGCCTTCTCTATTTCCTGCACCACTTTCTGCTCTACCTCTGGCATGTCTTGCTCCCTTCAGTCACGCTTACTGGCTCTTTACACCTTGAGGAGGACCCGGAAGGCCGCTTTTCCCGCACCTGCACCCTACCACGTTGTAGCGGTGATGTCAAGGGAAAGGAGGTCAGGCGTGTCCTGACAGGGAAAAGGCGTGGGAGGCGGTGTTGTCAGAGCCCGGGGCGCAAAAAATTCTCCGGGACTCCTGTTCAATCTTCTTGACATTTGCGCCCAGGGAGGATACATTGGGAGAGGAGTGATTCAGAGAAGAAGAGCGAGGTTCCGGCAACTCTTTCTCAGCAGATCAGGTTGCAAGACATGCGTATTCTCATCGTTGATGACGATCCCAAGCTCTGTGCCTACCTGCAGGAGGCGCTGGCTTCCTGGAACATCCCTTCTCAAAGCGTTACCAATCCTCTGCTTGTCCCCTCCCTGGTCCAGGAGACTTTTTATAATGTCGTGATCCTGGATGTGGTTATGCCGGAGAAGTCTGGCCTGGAGTTGCTGGCAGAGATCCGGACCCTCTCTCCGGATAGCAAGATCATCATGATGACCGGTTTTGCCGATAAGGGGATGGCCATCGAGGCCCTCCGCTTAGGGGCTCTCGATTTCCTGGAAAAGCCGATCACGTTGGACCTCCTCTCGCATGCGGTCCATCGCGCCCTGGAGATGCAAAAGATCGAGTTGGAGTATAAGAGGACCCTGGTCGCCCTGCAGCAGAGCCAGCAGGAGCTCCTGGTCAAAACACAGCAGTTAGAGGAGGCGAACCGGGAGTTGACCGAGACCAACAAGGCCCTGTCTGTGCTGGCGCAGAGTATTGAGAAGAGCCGTAAGGCCTTTGAAGAGCGGATGGTGATGAAGGTGCGCTCCCTTATCCTCCCCCTGATCGAAAAGCTGAGACAGGACCCGGACCTGCAGCGGTATGAGGCGGAATTGGCCATGGTTGTAGAGCATATCGAGAACCTGACCTCTGGCCTGGCCACGAATCTGCAGATCGCCACCGCCCTCTCCTTCAGTGAACTCCGCATCGCCTCCATGATCAAAAATGGTATGACCACCGACCAGATCGCTGCTCATCTCCACATCTCCCCTGATACGGTCAAGACCCACCGCAAGAATATCCGCAAAAAGCTAAAGATCGTTGGTACAAAGCAGAACCTGCGCACCTATCTCTCCTCTCTCGACCAGTAACCGCTGGGGGTAGCTTTTCTACCTATTTCCTACCATCAAAAATCCCCCTTGCCAGGAAGGCGGCTTTTGTGCGAAGATAGAATTTCCCTGAGTGAGGAGAGAGGGAAGGGGAGGGGGAAGAGAGGGGCTGCTGGTCTTCCGGGGCGGCTTATTCCTGCTGGGTGGGTGCGGTTTCTGTCCGCTTCTGGAGGAGTGCCTCTAAGAGGCGTAAGCGCTCTTCTCCCTGCGCGAGATACTGCTCCCACCGATCCTGGAGCTGGGAAAGCCGGTCTTGGAGGAGGAGACTGGTACGCATGACTTCTCGATAGGCGAGTATGGCCGTGAATAAGGCGACGAGTGCGATGCAGAGGGTCAGCCAGGAGAGCCAGGATGATCTTCTCGGATTGGCCATGATCGTTTCTCCCTTATACGACAATGCGGCAGTACCTATAGCTGTCTGCATTATAGGGCGCCATCGAGCGCTTGTCAATGTCGATACGCTGTTGTACCGATCCTGTCCCGAAAAGAGATCACACAGAGAGGAGGACCGCTAGCGATGAGGAAATATCTCCGAGCCGGGGTCTTGCTCTCCCTGCTCTTCCTCTGGAGCTGCTCCTACGGCTATGATCCGGAACTGGACCAGCAAAAGGCATCCATGATGCACCAGGTGATGACTTCGGTACGCGAAACGCTGAAGATCAGGCGCTCCTTTGATGAAGACCGGATCGGGGAGATCCGGCGGGGAGAGACAACGCGTCAGGAGATCCTGCACTTTTTCGGTGAACCTTTCTTCAAGACGCGTACCTTCTCCGGGCAGGAGGAATGGAGCTATCGGTACGTGGTGGCAGGGAGAAGGGAGAGGGCGGAGATTAATCTTTTACTGATCAGATTTGCCGACGGGGTGGTGCAAGACTACCGTATCCGTCCCTTTTTCCGGTAAAGCGCGACGCAGGCAGGCGTCCTTTTGCCGTATAACTTCTCCACTGGCCCACGCTGATGGAAGGAGGAGGTGCTGTTCATGAGAGTGTTAACCCTGCTTTCCCTGCCAGGCTTGATCCTGCTCAGCCTCTCTCTCCTGTGTCCCCCGCCGGCAACAGGAGGAGAAGAGAGAGAACCCACGGTTTGGGTCAAGGTCACGGAAAGGGGGCTCTCCCCGCAGGCCTTTGTCGCCAAGTACTTCCCACATCACTACCGGCAGGGGTATACCTGGCGGGACCTGATCCGGGAGGATGGCAAACGGGTCCGGAATCCCCGACGCGATTTTACCCTGTACCGCTACTACACCCTCTCCAAAGGAGAGAAGCCGCTTCGCCGGCGATACACCCTGGTATCCCTGGCCGATACCCCGAGCCCGCAGTGGTTACAGAAGCGGTACGAGCAACTCTACGGTCTCTCCCAGTCGCGACACGATCAACGCTACGCCGCACAGCGCCACCATTTGCAATCCCTGTACCAGAGCCTGCTGCAGACAGAAGGTGGTGTGCGACAGCAGGTATGGACCGCCGAGCAGATCCTGGCCCCCTTCGGTATCACCCTCCTGGACATCCTGCTCGCCATGGCCAAGGTGGAGAGCAACTATAATCCGCTCGCCATTGGGGCGCATGGCGAGGCGGGCCTGTTTCAACTGGCACCCCGTTATGCCCACAACAAAGGACTAAAGGTTTACCACTGGAAAAAATATCTGGCCGATGTCAAGCGGTACGGGGAGAGCCGGGCCCGCAAACGCCATAGCCGGGACCTGCGCAGGCTCCTGCGGCGTTATCGCCAGCGTTACGCCACCCCTGGTGCGGTGCGGCGTGAGTTGATGAAGGTGGATGATCGCTTCCACCCCCGCCAGGTTGTCCGCTTACTCATGACCGAGCTGGCCGAGGGGATCCGATGGCTCCAGACAGAGGAGATGACGGCCGCCTTGCCCCTCCTCTTCATAGAGTACAACGGG
>RFHZ01000287.1 GCA_003696125.1 Nitrospinota bacterium | reverse complement strand
CCACCTTATCCGGATCCGCCCCCAGGGCCAGGAGACGCTCGGCATCCTGGACCGTCTGCATGCTACAGAAGGTCATATCGGCCAGAACCCGCCTCATGAAGGGAGCGATCCACCGGTACCCGCGGAACGAGCGCGGGGAAATGCGGCCATTGACCAGGAGGACCGGTATCTGATGACGGGCCAGGTAGCGGAGGAAATTGGGCCAGATCTCGGTCTCCACCAGGATCACTCCCCGTGGCTGCAGCCGGTCCACCACCCGTCGCACAACCCAGGGAAAGTCCAGCGGGAAGTAACAGAAATGCCGTACCGTGGGCAACTGCTTTCGCGCGGTCTGCTGGCCGGTGACCGTACCGGTGGAAACCAGAAGGGGGAGGGCCGGGTAATGCTCCTGTAAAGCGGTAACCAGAGGGGTGACGGCGGTAATCTCTCCCACGGAAACACCGTGGATCCAGAGGGGACGCCTTCCAGACAGCATCGTAAGCAACGAGGGGGGGAGGAAGCCGAATCGTTCCTTTATTCCCCCCCGGTATTTATCCGTGGTACAAAACTTGTAGAGGAAATAGGGGAGGCCCAGGGTAAAGCCTCCAGCCAGACCGAAGGTATAGAAGAGATACATCCCTAGTCCACCAACTGATCGACACACTCGCGCATCGGACGGAAGTCGTAGCTGCGCAACAACTCGATCACGCTCGCTTCAATCGATCCCTCGGCATGGATCATGGTCACCGTCTCCAACCCGCCCAGCAACCCGACCAGCTCCCTGGCCAGGAGGAAGAGCTTAAAGCGTTTTTCACTTTCGACCCGCGTGTTACCGGCCAGATACTTCCGCACATACTCCCGGGTCTCTGGATTGGTATAATCCTCTCCCCCCGGGGCGGTGACCGCCAGCCCTCCGGCACAGTCCACCAGGGCCTGCACCGCTTCGAGGTAGTGCGCATTGGAATACAGTTTGCCCAGGTTAGTGTAAATCGGATTGGGGCAGACGATCCCTGTCCCGGCATCAACCGTTGCCCGGAGTGCCGCCATCTCTGCACCCATGCGCTGCATCTCGGCAAAGAGGATCAAGGCGGTGAGATTGCGGCGAATATGTCCTTTGCTCACCACGCCATTGGCTTCGGCCAGCTCCAGCGCCAGTCCCAGGATCATATCCGCCTGGGCCGAGCGATAGCGGATGGCAGAGTAGCGGTGCCAGAGGGCGAAGGTATTGGCCACCACGCCGGCATAAAAGGTTTCGCCACAGAGGAATACCCGCTCCCAGGGGATAAAGACATCGTCAAACACCAGCAACGCCTCGATCAAGGCGTTGTGCAGCACCCGGGGGCCTTCGAGCGGGTGCTGGGCCCCTTCGACTTCGAGAAGAGGGCGGCAGATCATCTTCAGACCGGGAGCATGGGCCGGAACGGCAAAGGCCACGGCGTAATCCGTGTCCTGTTCGGTCATGGCCCGGCAGGGGATGACGAGGATCTCTTCGGCAACCGGGGCCTGGGTGATATGGACCTTGGCTCCGGAGACGACGATGCCATCCTGGCGACGCTCCTTGATCCGCACGTACAGATCTGGATCAGCCTGCTGGTGAGGACGAAGGCTACGATCCCCTTTCACATCGGTCTGGGCGGTGACGGTGGCGATGTCCCCGTGGGCCACGTGTTGCAGATAACGCTTTACCCGCTCATGGTATGAGGTCCCCAGCTTCTCATCCATCTGCCGTGTTGCAATGAGCAAGGCAAAGAGGGCATCGGAACCGACGACCTTGACGATGTTGAACACGGCCCGGCTCTGGCGGGTGGTCTGATAGATCAACTCTCCCCGGCCACGTAACTCGTCTTCCTGTAGCGGTGGCTGGTAAAAGGCAGAGATCTCCTCTCCGCTCTCCCGCTCCCGTACCACCAGGGGAGGGGAGAACTCCTGCCGGTGAAAATCGTAGAGCTGCGCGGTGTGACGTGCGGTCACTCCTAACACAGGATGCTTGACGACATCGGAGACCCGTTTGCCACGATAGTAGACGACTCGCCCATCCTGCAATGCATTGAGATAAGAGGCACCATCACGTATCATTTTTCTCTCCTTTCTCTACCTGCCCTCACCTGATCGACCCTCCCCCAGAGGGAAAGCCTCTTCTCGGGTCAGATCGTAAAAAAGATGGAAAATCTAAGCTTCCGGGAGCCTCCAGGCCTGGAGACCGGCACGAATCAGCTCCACCCCTGCTGCCAGGCTCTTCTCACTCCCTTCCCCTTCTCCACAAATCGAAACCACACCATAGGCCACCACCTTTCCCGTCTCCATGACGGTAGTAATGGCGGCGAGTACCTGCTGCAGATCTGGACCATGGGGCTCTTTGGTCATATGGTTGGGGACGAAGCGTTCATCAAGGATATCTGCATCCACATGCAGGTAAAGCAGATCACAGCGGGAGGCCAGGTCGGTCACGGCTTGTTGCAGGTCACGGCCAGGGAAGCCCGGGGCTGGTGCGGCAATCTCGATATCGGTTGCCCGTATGAGCCGTTCTTCGGCTGGATCGAGATTGCGCACATCGACCATGAGGATACGATCGGTCGGGATGGGAGCTACCATACGGGAACGCTCACGCCAGCCTGGATAGGCGAGGCCGGCGCTGACCGCTACCGGCATGCCCCCCAGCATCCCGGAGATGGTGGTCTTGGGGGTATTAAAATCCCCATGCGCGTCGAACCAGACCAGGCCGATGCGAGCGGCAGGACCATGCGCCTGTTGTAATCCTCCCAGCATGCCGGTGAGATGGGTGCAGTCTCCTCCGGTCAGCAGAACGGCTCTCCCCTGACGCCGGGCCGTAGCCACGGCATCAGCGATAGCACCGCCCAGCAGGCCGAGGTTCTCAGGCTCTTCGGCACAGCGTTGCTCTTCCGGGAAACGGGGTTCCACGAGATCAAACGGCCTTCCTGCCGTCTCATACACCCCGGAAGAAGCATAGGCATCGAGCGGACTCTCCTTTCCCTGAGCCGGCCGACTCCCCCGATAACGAACCCCCACGATTTGCAATACGGATGATGGCTGGATCGACATCATGTCTCCTTGTGTTCTCTGGTCGTCTCCGTGCTTCCCCGGTCACATGTCCGGTGAGCAGCGGGTAAAGGGAAGCACAGAGTGATACGGAAGGTTATCCCCTATCGTCAAGGAAATCATAGAGCCCCTCAGGTCTGGCGTCAAGTAGAAAACGTATATTCCGGTTGACACCTCTCCGCCAGCGGGATAGGATAGGGGTGATACCGGCCACTGGAACTGCCTCACTTTACGGAGAGAGCAAAGATGAAGCGTGGGGGAACGGGGAGAGGGAAGCGCAGGAAAGGTGGGAAGCGTTACCAGGCAAACGATACCCCTTTTCGGCTTGACCAGTGCATCGAGTTCGCCCTGTTACGGCAGGCCCTGGTCAACGCCAATTACACCCAGGAGGCCCTGGCCGAAACGGTCAAACTCCAGGATCACCGCAAACGCCTAGACCTCTGTATGGCCCTGCGACGCACCGCCACCCCTACCCCCTACCACACCCTGGTGCGGCTCTTTATGCTAGGCCAGGCGGTGCCACCAGGAGCAGCCCAAACCGCGCTGACCCCCATGCCCGTAGAGCAGCTCCTCTCCCTGGGGCTGCTCAGGCAGACGGAGACAGGGATCTGCTCGGAAGCGATGCTCCTCCCTTTTGAAAACCTCTTTATCGCCCACGACTTTGGGCCAGATATCCTCAGGAGATCCCTACCTGCCAACTACGTGATGGGAGTGGGAGCCGCCTCGATCACCCTTGCCGACCTGACGGTTCGTCGCCGGATCGACTCGGCTCTGGACCTGGGTACCGGTTCAGGGATCCAGGCCCTCCTGGCCTCCCGCCATGCCGCTCGTGTCGTTGCGACCGACACCAACCGGCGAGCGCTGAATTTTGCCGAACTGAACGCCCGTTTGAACGGGATCTCCAGGATTGAATTCCGGGAGGGGAGTCTCTATGAACCGGTTCAGGGAGAGGAGTTTGATTTGATCGTGTCCAATCCTCCCTTTGTCATCTCTCCGGAATCCCGTTACCTGTTTCGTGATAGCGGCCTGCCGGGGGATACCATCTCCGAGCAGACGGTGCGGGGAGCAGCGCAACACCTGCGGGAAGGGGGATACTGCACGGTCCTCTGTAACTGGTACCATCAGGGGAGAGAGGATTGGGCGGAGCGACCCCGGCAGTGGGTGGCCAACAGCGGGTGCGATGCCTGGATCATTCGTTTCGGGACAGAAGAGCCCCTCCTCTATGCTGCAGACTGGTTGCGTCCTACCGAAGCGCGTAACCCGGAGCGGTACGGCCGGCTCCTGGATACCTGGTTACGCTACTATGCAGAGATGGGGATCGGAGCCATCAGTTCCGGTGCCATCGTCCTGCGTCGCCGTTCCGGCCAGGTGAACTGGGTCCGGACCGATACGGTGGTGGCAGAGCAGCGAGCCGGGAGCTGTAGCGAACAGATCGAGCGGATCTTCACCATCCAGGACTTCTTGCAAGAGTTGGGCGAGGAGAACGATCTTCTGGACCAGGCTCTCCAGCTTGTTCCCCAACACCAGTTGATCCACGAACTGCAGGCCCAAGGGGGGGGATGGAGCGTTACGGCAGCTCAGATAAAACAGACGCAAGGCTTTGCCTTTACCGGTTCCGTGGATCGACTGGTCAGTACCATACTGGCCGGGTGTGATGGAGACCATACCCTCCGGGAACTGGTGGCTGATCTGGCACAGGGGCTACACCTGGACTTCACCGCTATGGTGCCTCCCTGCCTGCAGGTTGTGCAGGCCCTGATGCGTATGGGGTTTCTGAAACCTGTCGCTTAAGGTACCTG
>RFHZ01000286.1 GCA_003696125.1 Nitrospinota bacterium | reverse complement strand
GTCCAGACGAGGTGCTGACCCAAAAGGATTTTGGGAAGATGGATGCGCAGGAGATCTGGCTGATGCAGCAGGTGGTGGCCCAGATCGCCCGCAAGCTGGCCACGGCTTTAGGACGACGCTACCGGCAGCAAACCGGTGGAACCCAGCTCGACCTGCGACGTAGCTGGCGTCGTAGCCTCAAATACGGTGGAGAGCTCCTCGATCTGGCCACCAGGGAGCGCAAGATCAAGAAGGCCAAACTGATCCTGCTCTGTGATGTGAGCGGCTCCATGGATCACTACAGCCGCTTCCTCCTGCAGTTCATCTACGCCTTACAAAAGGAGTTGCGGGGCATCGAAACCCTGGTCTTCAGCACCCGCCTGACCCGAATCACCGACCTCCTGCGCAAACGGGGGTTAGAGGAGGGACTGGAAGCCCTGGCCCAACAGGTACACGACTGGTCAGGAGGCACCAACATCGGTGCCTGTCTGCGCACCTTTAACCGCCACCTGGCCCGCCGCCTGCTCGGACGAAAGACGGTGGTGATGATCATGAGCGATGGATGGGATCGCGGTGATCCCCGGTTATTGGCCGAGGAGATGAGTCGCCTCTCCCGCCAGGCTTACCGGCTGATCTGGCTCAATCCTCTACTGGGCAGCCCGCACTATCAACCGATATGCCAGGGAATGCAGGCCGCTTTACCCTATATAGACTACTTTTTACCGGTACACAACGTTGAAAGTCTCGTGCGTTTGGGAAAAACCCTGCAACCTCTATGGTAGCAGACCGCGAAGGGGAGGAATTAACGCGTGAAGAACTTCCAGTATTTTGCCCCGAGATCACTCGAAGAAGCGCTTTCCCTCTTGAGTCGATATCGAGAGCAAGCCAAAGTCCTCGCTGGCGGAACCGATCTCTTTCTCCGGATGCGTACCCGCGTCTTCCAACCAGATTACGTCATCGATCTCAAGCGGATACCGGAACTGCAGACATTCCACTTCGATGCAGAGCAGGGCCTGGTGATAGGTGCCCTGACCCTGCATGCGGACCTGGCCAAATCGGATCTGGTGCGGGAAAGGTATGCTCCCCTGGCCCGGGCCGCCCAGGTAGTCGGCTCCTACCAGACCCGGAACCGGGGAACAATAGGGGGAAACATCTGCAACGCTTCCCCGGCAGCCGATACGGTACTCCCCCTCCTGGCTTACGGAGGGAAAGCCAGGCTGGCCAGCATGCGGGGGACACGACAGGTTCCCCTGGAGGAGTTCTTCCTGGGTCCGGGCAAGACCTGCCTGCAACCCGATGAACTGCTGGTCGAGGTGCAGCTTCCCGTGCCTCCCCCGCACACCGGGGGGGGATTCCAGCGCCGTACACGAAGCGCCATGGATATCGCTCTGGTCAATGCCTGCACGGTGCTGACCCTGGACGGCGAGGTCTGCACAGCGGTGCGTATCGCCCTGGGCGCAGTGGCTCCTACCCCGCTCCGCGCGGTGAGAGCCGAGGCGGTCCTGCGCGGGCAGGTCATCACCCCCACCTTGATCCAGGAAGCGAGTGAAGTGGCCCGCCAGGAAGCGCGTCCCATCTCGGATGTTCGCAGCTCTGCCGAGTACCGGAGGGAAATGGTACGTGTCCTGACCTATCGTGCTACCCAAGAGGCCCTGGAACAGGCGAAGAGATAGCGCATATTGCACTCAGGCAGGAGGAGGAAGATACCGCATGAAGCAGCTAATCAAGGTCACGGTCAACGGCGAGGTTTATGAAAGCGCTGTGGAACCCCGGATGAGCCTTTTACAATACCTGCGCGAAGAACTCGGACTCACCGGTACCAAGGAAGGTTGTAGCGAGGGGGAATGTGGGGCCTGTTCCATCCTCCTCGACGGCAGGCTGGTCGATTCCTGCCTCATCTTTGCCGTCGAGGCAGACGGACGGGAGATCACCACCATCGAAGGGCTGGCCCGGGGAGGAGAGTTGCATCCGATCCAGCAGGCGTTCATCGACCATGGGGCGGTGCAGTGCGGATTCTGTACCCCCGGGATGATCATGGCGGCCAAAGATCTGCTGGACCGCAATTCCCGGCCCTCGGAGATGGAGATCCGGCAGGCCATTGCCGGTAACCTCTGCCGCTGCACCGGGTACATGAAAATCGTGGAGGCGATTGCCGCCGCGGCCAACACACAGACGTCATCCTGAGGGAGAGAGCGTGTCACCGACCCGGAACATGGAGTCATCCCGGCCAGGGATCAGTGCCATCGTGCTGGCAGCAGGTGAGGGGAGGCGGATGGGGAGGCTCAAACAGCTCCTCCCTTTCGGCCAGACCACCATGATCGGTCGGGTCATCCAGACCCTGCAGCAGGCCCGCTGCCTCACCGAGATCCTGGTGGTGGTGGGGCATGCCGGAGCAGAGGTGGCCCGGGCGGTCGAACCCTTTGGGGTGACGGTCATCTTCAACCCGCACTACCGGGCAGGAATGCTCTCCTCCATCCAGGCCGGTCTCCGGGCTGCCTCCCCTGACGCCACCGGCATCCTGATCGCGTTGGGAGACCAGCCGCATATCCAGGCCGCCGTGGTGCAGGCCCTGGTCCAGGCCTTCCTGCAACGTCCGGACAAGGGGATCTTCCTCCCGGTCTATGCAGGGAAACGAGGTCATCCGGCCCTGTTGCATGCCAGGTTTCGTGCCGCCATCCTGGCCTTACCGCATACGGTAGGATTAAACAGCCTGTTGCATACCTATCCGGAGGAGATCCTCGACATCCCGGTCCCTACGGATGATATCCTGCGAGACATCGACTATGAGGAAGACTATCGGCGAGAGCTGGGAAAGCTCACCGAATAGTAGCAACGGTTATGCGCGGTCATGACGGTGATCAGCACCTGAGACGACACAGGATCCTGCTGATGTAACCTCGCTGACCGCTTGAGTCTAGAGAGGAGCAAGGGCGCATGCAAGAAGGAATATTTGCCACCATCCGGCGTCTACAGAGAGAGGGAAAAAGAGGTGCCCTCTGTACCATCATCTCCAGCAAAGGCTCCCTCCCCATGAGTGGCAAGGCCAAGATGCTCGTCACCGAGGAGGGGACCACCCTGGGCACGGTGGGAGGGGGGTGTCTGGAGGCAGATGTCTGGAGTGAGGCCAAGAAGGTGATGAAGCGGGATACCCCCCGCATCTCCCGCTTCATCCTCACCGAAAAGCACGCCGGAGAGGCCGGGTTAAACTGTGGAGGGGTGGTAGAGATCTTCATCGAACCGATCGTGCCGGGCAGGGCCGAGGCGGTCTTTGAGACGATCGCTGCCATCCAGGAGGCGGGGAAGAAAGGGGCCATCGCCACGGTCATCTCCGGTCAGATCCCCCCTGCCCTGCGGGGAAAGGCCAAGCTGGTGCTGAAGGAGGATGGGACCGTTGTCGGGCAGATCGGGAGCAATAGCCACCTGGAGGAGATCGTCCGGGAAGAGGCGCTACAGGTCATGGAAAAGGATTACCTCAAGGTATTCCAGTTTCAGCTTCCCCCCGAAGAAGCCCGCCGGTGGGGACTGGCCGCAGAGGAAACGCTCGATGTCTTTCTCGAACCGATCATCCCCATTCCTACCCTCTACCTGTTCGGTGGAGGACACGTCTCCCTCTTCGTGGCCAAGGTGGCCAAGCTGGCCGGTTTCCGGCTGGTTGTCATCGACGATCGGCCGGCTTTTGCCAATACCGAGCGCTTCCCCGAGGCGGATGAGGTGATCGTTGCCGACTTCTCCCAGGTCTTTGCCCGGCTTCCCATCGACGACTCCTCCTATATCGTCAGCGTGACGAGGGGTCACCAGTACGACGATCGCGTGATCGAGCAGGCGGTGAAGACGCCGGCCCGTTACATCGGCATGATCGGCAGCAAGCGCAAGGTACGGAAATCCTGGGAGAAGCTGGAAGCCAGGGGGATTCCCCGCCACCTGCTGGAGCGGGTCCATGCCCCGATCGGCCTGGACATCAATGCCGATACCCCGGCCGAGATCGCCATCAGCATCGTCGCCCAGATGATCCAGGTACGCCGTGGACACAAGGATCGCCGGAAGCTCTCCAACTACCAGCGCGTCTCGCTGGTCGCCGCTGCTCCTTAAAAAATCGGCAAAAAAATCTTGACAACTTTGGGGAAATCTGTTAGGAAAGAATAACGAGGTATCTGATTTCACCCATAGGGTAGACCAGGCGAGTAGGACGCGGAGTCATGGAACATCTCCGGGAGCGGAGAGAAGGGTACTTTTGCTATTATTACTTTTTCGGGTTTTGGTACTATTTTAGCTATGGTACCTGACCCGACCCATCGTTCCTGTCTCCACGTTCTTCTATAAACTCTCTTTTAGACAAGGCCATGGGTCGAGCCAGTAAGGAAAGACCCATGGCCTTTTTTATTTGTATCGTTCCCAGTCGTTGGGCCAAGAGAGGAGGAAAGGAGATGATTGTCGTCATGAAGGCCGATGCCACCGATGGAGAGATCAACCGGGTGATCGAAACCATTGAGAGCCTGGGGTATCGTCCCCATGTAAGCCGTGGGGTAGAGCGCTGCATCATCGGCGCGATCGGGGATGAGCGGGGGAAGTCACGCCTCCACTCGCTGGAGGCGCTTCCCGGTGTCGAGAGCGTTGTGCCGATCTTGAAACCGTACAAGCTGGCAAGCAAACAGGTCAAAGACGGACCGAGCCGCTATCAGATCGATGGGGTGGAGATCGGTGGCACCCGTATCGTGGTCGTGGCCGGTCCCTGCTCGGTGGAAAGCCGGGATCAGATCCTGGAGACGGCACGAGCCGTAAAAGCGGCTGGGGCTTCCATGCTCCGGGGAGGGGCGTTCAAACCCCGCACCTCTCCCTACAGTTTCCAGGGACTGGGGGAAGAAGGACTCAAGCTCCTACAGGAAGCCAAGGCGGAAACCGGCCTGCCCATCCAGACCGAGGTCATGGCTCCTGAAGATGTGGAGCTGGTGGCCAGGTACGCGGATGTGATCCAGATCGGTGCCCGCAATGTCCAGAACTTCAAGCTCCTGCGCCGGGTAGGAGAATTCGATATCCCGGTCTGCTTAAAGCGCGGGCTATCTACCACCATCGAAGAGCTGCTCATGGCAGCAGAGTACATCCTCTCCGAAGGGAACCAGAAGGTGATCCTCTGTGAGCGGGGAATCCGCACCTTTGAAACGGCCACGCGCAACACCTTAGATCTCAATGCCGTGCCGGTACTCAAGCACGAAACCCACCTCCCGGTCATCGTAGACCCGAGCCATGGGACAGGACACTGGCGGTACGTGACCCCTATGGCCCAGGCAGCGGTGGCGGCCGGAGCGGATGGATTGCTGATCGAGGTCCATCCTCGCCCCCATGAGGCCTTCTCTGATGGGGCGCAATCGCTCAAATTCGATAACTTTGTCACCCTGATGCAACGGGTCGCTGCCGTGGCCGAAGCGGTGGGACGCAGCGTCTGAAGAGGGAGAAACCGGACGGACAGGCATATGGAGAAGATCTTTGGACCAGGGGGACTGCTGGCCCAGCGGCTACCGGGATACGAGGAACGCCCGGAGCAGTTGACCATGAGCCAGTGGGTCTGGGAGGCGTTGCAGGAACGCAAGACGCTGATTATCGAAGCGGCAACAGGAACCGGGAAGACGCTTGCCTACCTGGTGCCGGCCATCCTCAGCGGTCTCAAGGTGGTCATATCCACGGGGACCAAAAACCTGCAAGACCAGATCTATTTTAAGGACATTCCCCTCCTGCAGCGTCTCCTCCCCCGCTCTTTCTCCGCCTGTTACATGAAGGGAAGGGAGAATTATCTCTGCCTGCAGCGGCTGGATACGTACCGGCAACAGCTCACCCTCCCCGCAGCCTCTACCGAACATCCCATCGACGTCATCACGCGCTGGAGCCAGCACACCCGGACCGGGGACCGGGCCGAACTCCACCTCCTCCCCGACGATGCTCCGCTGTGGCGGGAAATCAACGCCACCGCAGAGACCTGCCTCGGTTCCCCCTGTGCCTTCTTTCACCGCTGCTTTCTGACCCAGATGCGACAGCGGGCCGCAGAGGCGGATCTGATCGTGGTCAACCACCATCTCTTCTGTGCCGATCTGGCGGTGCGGGATACCAATTTCGGAGAGGTAATCCCTTCTTATGATGCGGTGATCTTCGACGAAGCCCACCTGCTCGATGAGGTGGCAACCCACTACTTTGGACTCTCGGCCAGCAGCTACCAGTTCGAGACGTTGCTGCGCGATACCGAACAGCGATTGCGTCTCGACCAGGTGGCTGACCGCCTCCTCTTTACCACGCTGGAAACCCTCTACCAGCTCGGTGCCGCCTTCTTTGCCACCATGGCCCGCCAGGGAGACCGGGTTCGCCTGCCCCTGCGCCACCCGGGAGAGCCCCTCCTCCCGGGGGTGACCGAGCTGATCGATGCCCTGGTCCTGCTCGCCAGCCAGATACAAAACCTCTCCCACCCTTCGGAAGAGCTGCGCAGTTGCGCACGACGCAGCCTCTCCCTGGCCGAAACCCTCCGCTTTATCACGGAGCGAGAGGATCGACGCTATGTCTACTGGTGCGAACGCCGGGGACAGGGAATGGTGCTGCAGGCGGCTCCCATCGATGTGGGGGAAGATTTGCGACGCCGGCTCTTCTCCCAGTCCAAACCGATCATCCTCACCTCTGCCACCCTGGCCGTCCACCAGGACTTCTCCTTTGTCAGGGATCGCCTGGGGATCGACAAGGCAGATGAGATAATCCTCCCCTCCCCCTTTGACTACGCCCGGCAGACCCTCCTCTACCTCCCCACCCATCTCCCTGATCCGCGTTCCCCGGCCTTTGTGGACCGGATCACTGCAGAGATCCACCGCCTGCTCCAGGTCACCGCGGGACGGGCCCTCGTGCTCTTCACCAGCTATCGCAACATGCACGAGGTATACCAACGGTTGCACGGCACCCTCCCCTACCGTCTCCTGCTTCAGGGTGAGCGTCCCAAGAACCTCCTCCTGGAAGAGTTCAAACAGGACATCTCTTCTGTACTCTTTGCCACCAGCAGCTTCTGGCAGGGGATCGATGTGCAGGGGGAGGCGCTTACCGCCGTCATCATCGACAAACTCCCCTTTACCGCCCCCTCTGATCCGCTCACCGAAGCCCGCATCGAGCTCCTCTTAACCGAGAAACGAAACCCCTTCCTCGAGTACCAGATCCCGGCAGCGATCATCACCTTGAAACAGGGCCTGGGCCGCCTCATCCGGAACCGCAGGGACCGGGGAGTCCTGGCCATCCTGGATAAGCGCCTGTTGACCAAGACGTATGGACGCTTCTTCCTGGAAAGCCTGCCCCCCTGCCCCATCACCCACGAACTGGACGATCTGGCCAGGTTCCTGAAGCAGGAAGGAGAGAGACCGTAAGCAGCCGGGACCGGGTGTCCAGGTGCTCAGGCAAGCCGCTCCGGATTCAGTGCCTGCAGGGACTCCGGGACAAAGCGTCCATCCTTGCGAATCAGGGTATCATCAAACCAGATCTCCCCTCCCCCATAGGCTGGAGTCTGGATCATGACCATATCCCAGTGCACCTCAGACCGGTTCCCATTGTCACAGAGGTCATAGGCGTTTCCCGGGGTCAGATGAAAAGAGCCGGCGATCTTCTCGTCAAAGAGGATATCCTTCATGGTGCGGGTAATGTAAGGGTTCAGTCCCAGGGAAAATTCACCGATGTAGCGGGCACCTTCGTCAGTGTCGAGAATCTCGTTGAGTTTCTCGGCATGATTGGCCGTGGCCTGCACGATTCTCCCTCTTTCAAAGACCAGGGAGACGTCGGTAAAGACCGTTCCGTGATAGAGGGTCGCCGTATTGAAGGTGATCTTTCCCTCCACCGATTCCCGCACCGGTGCGGTAAAGCACTCCCCGTCCGGGATGTTATGCTCACCGCTACACGGGATCGCCGGGAGTCCCTTGATGGAGAAGTGAAGATCGGTCCCCGGTCCCACGATGTGCACCCGATCGGTCCGCTCCATCCAGTCCTTGAGCGGTTCCATGGCCGCCGCCATCTTCCCGTAATCGAGTGTACATACATCGAAGTAGAACTGCTCAAATCCCTCCGTAGACATCTCTGCCTGCTGGGCCATGGAAGGGGTGGGCCAGCGGAGCACGACCCATTTGGTGTGGGGAACCCGCTGCTGGAG
>RFHZ01000285.1 GCA_003696125.1 Nitrospinota bacterium | reverse complement strand
CGTTACTCATTACTCGTTACTCATTACTCGTTACTCATTTTGAGGGATCCATGATTCGCATCAGCGCTTTTTATCTGATCGGGGTAGGGCTGCTCTCCTTTTATGGCGGGCAGGTCTGACCGTTTTTAGAAGGCCTCGGGAATCTTAAGGTCTTACGCAATCTCTTTATCGCCGTGCTGCTGGTGCTTCCACTCCGGCTCTACCTGTACCAGAGACGCCGCCAGCAGTACCAGGACCCGGTGCGCCTCGAAGCCTCCCACTTCCTGGCCTTCCCGCTGGGAGAATTCGGGAGCGATCTGCTGCTCTGGCTAAGCGTCGGGGTGGGTGTCAGCCTCTTCCATAAGTTCTTCTACGGTTTTCCCCTCCTTTACAGCGGGACCAAGCTGGTCACCGGCTGCCTGGTTGTCGGGGTGCTGGCCGGCATGCTCAGCTTTCTCGAAATGGAGCGCGAGGGCTTCCTCTACCTGCAGCAACACCCGGTCACGCCCAGGATCTCTTCGCAAAGGATCATCTCGGTCTCGCACAAGATGTTCTTCCTGGTTACCTCGGTGCTGGTCTTTGTCGGGGTCATTATCCTCTTGATGGTGCTTAAGGACATGCAGTTCCTCCTGGATAATCGCGCCCTGTTGACGTATAGTCATATCCGGGGGATCGTGCTGGAGATCCTCTTTGTGCTCCTCACCATTCTTGCCGCAGGCCTGGTAATCATTTATCGCTTTTCCCAGAACATGAAGGCCCTCTTTTCCTTAGAACTCGAGGTGCTCGATGAGGTGAGGGGAGGTGAGTACACAAAGCAGGTCCCGGTGGTGACCAACGATGAGTTTGGGATCATTGCCGACCAGACCAACCGCATGATCGCCGGGTTACGCGAGCGGGACTTCATCCGGGAAACGTTCGGGAAGTACGTCAGTCCAGAGGTAAGCGAGGCCATCCTCTCCGGTCGGGTACCGCTGGATGGTGAACTGCGAGAAGTCACCATCCTCTTCAGCGATCTGCGGGGCTTTACCCCTTTTGCCGAAGCGCGACATCCCAAGGAAGTGGTCCAGATCCTCAACCGCTACTTCTCGGAAATGGGGCAGGCCATCACCGGACAGGAGGGACTCATCCTCCAGTTTGTGGGTGACGGCATCGAAGCGGTCTTTGGGGCTCCGGTGTATTATCCCGATCATCCCCAAAAGGCGGTGCAGGCGGCGTTGGAGATGCGCGAACGGCTGAGGTGTCTCAACGAAAGGGGGGAAGAGGAAGGGAAACCCCCGCTGGCGCATGGCATCGGGATTCATACCGGCATGGTCATGGCCGGCACCATCGGCAGTGGAGACCGGCTCTCCTATGCCCTGGTCGGGGATACGGTGAATTTTGCCGCCCGCATCGAGCAACTGACCAAGACCTTTCAATGGGATATCCTGCTGAGCCAGGCCACGGTCGAGCGCCTGGGTGATGCCTTTGTGGTGGAACAGCTTCCCCCGGTTACGGTCAAAGGGAAGACAGGAGAGCAGATCCTCTTCAAACTGCTCGGGGTAAAGTCGGCAGTGATGAGTGATGAGTAATGAGTGATGAGTAACGAGTAATGAGGACTGAGTAGGGGCGCAGCGTGCTGCGCCCTATCAGGACAGCTTTTGTGCCTGTAGAGAATAATGAGGAGCGTATGAGACTTGCCATCATGAGTGATGAGGTGTCACAGGATTTTGCCCGGGTGGTCCGGTT
>RFHZ01000284.1 GCA_003696125.1 Nitrospinota bacterium | reverse complement strand
GTCTGGAGGGGCGTAGAGTTCCTCGATTTCCCCGGCATCTTTGTGGTGTGAGACAATGGCGGCAATGAGCCAGGGCTGTTCTGCCGGAGAGAAGCCATCTACGATCCAATCGACAAAGACGAGAGAGAGGACTTCGTGTCGATGGGACCATTGTTGTTTTCCTCGTAACTGGGTCTGGAAGCCCTTGGCCGCTTTTCCCAGATCATGCAGAAACGCTGCCCAAAAGAGGATATGCCACAGCCGTGGTACGTGGAGCGCTTGAGGGAGATGAGGACGCAGGTGGATCAGGTCAGCCAGCCGGGCCAGTACCTGCCAGGTGTGATGCACGAGACTCTCTGCCTGCCTGCTCCTCCTGTCTTCTGGACTCTTGGCCCATACCGTGTCAAGCCCATCAGGCCAGGGTGTGTTGTGCATGCTCTTCTCCGGTAAAGGTTAAAAACATTACTCCGCGCTGGGCACCCTTTTCTTCTGGGGTTGTTGGATCGACCCAGTAGGGACCATACGTGAGGTGACTGAAGCGATACTGGTCTTCCTCGGGGGGAAGATAGACCCGCTCTTTGATGATGATGTAGCGATCAAAAGCTGGTACGCGTCCGCGAGCATAGTCGAGATAGCGAGGCATCAGGACGGTTACCCCCTGCATCGTCTGGAGTACCATGGTATGTGGGAGCAGGGTATGTTCAAAGTAGGCCCGGGGGCTCTGTTCCAGTTCCACCACCTCAACGCGCGTATATGTAAACAGATCCTGTGACCGTCCCAATACCACCGCGTACCGTGGACTACGGAAGGCTGACTCCCATTCTGGGCGGTTGAGGTACAGGGTAAGCCGGGGGTGAAAGAGGATCTCTCGTTCAAAGGGGTTTATCCTCCCTTCCAGGACCTTAGGAACCCTGCTCCCGGGTAGCCGTCCTCGTGCCGGACTCAACACAATGATATGTTCGATATCCTTCACCTGTTCCTGGTAGGTGAAGTGATAGGCAAACTGAATGCCTTGAGGATCGACCCATTCCCCCAGTGCGCTGCAGATGTGACCATAAATGGTTGCCGGTGGGGGCATCTGAAAGCTCGGATGGATCTGCTGCATAAAATGAGGATACCGAAAGGAGGTGGTTAACCCCTCTGCCGTGACTTTGAGTACACGCATGGTTGCACCTCATTTCTTAAGAATCTTTACGCCAGCCAGGAGGCATTTTCTGGTCTCTGTAGATCCGCGATCAGGATTTGAAAGATCTGCCTGGGGTGGGCACACTTGATCTGGCTGGCAAACTCTGCCAGGGATCCACCCTCCTGTAATGCCTGCTCAAACTTCGCCCGTTCCTCATCCAGGTACCCGCGTACCCAGCCGACGTACACCGGGGAGAGGAGGTCATCCCGAAAGACGGTCAAGGCTTCGCACAGGGCATCGATCTTCACCACAGGCAATCCACGGCTGGTAGCACCAATGACGTGCCCAAAGATATGATTTCCCCCTTTGGTAACAGCCATGATGACCAGCGCAGGAGCGACGTCGGTATAGTGTAATGCCTGTTTGGCACCTCCTTCCAGGTGGGCCAACCCTTGAAACAGGGCACTGATGCGCTGCACGCGCATATCATATGGTAGACGATACGCCTTCTCTTCTTCCAGATGTTCTATCCCCTGCACTTCTTGTGCTCTCGCTATCCGCTCATCATCCAGGTTGCGGAAACCGGTCTTCTGTCGATAGGAGAAGGT
>RFHZ01000283.1 GCA_003696125.1 Nitrospinota bacterium | reverse complement strand
GGACGATCAACGCCTGGAGCTGATCCTGCCTGCCAGGCAAAAGAGACCACTCCCCCTGTCTCGTCGGATCCGTCGCAAGCTACTCGCCACCCTGCCCCGTCCGCTGCGTGAGCAGGTGGCATCGTTTAAAGCCTACCTGAAGGCCGGCTGGAGCAATTCATGACGTGTAATATGTGGTTGTGGAAAGGAGTAATTTAGTGATCATTGATGCCCGTTCGATCTCGGCGAACGAGACGATCGAGACAGATGTGTGTATTGTGGGAGCGGGAACGGCCGGGATCACGCTGGCCCGTGCATTCATCGGGCAGCCGTTTCGGGTCTGCCTCCTGGAGAGTGGTGGCCTGGAACCGGATCAGGAGACCCAATCCCTGTACCAGGGGGAGAATGCCGGGCTCCCCTATTATCCGCTCGATACGGCACGGGCCCGCTATTTGGGCGGTTCGAGCAATCGCTGGCATATCGAGCTGGGTGGGGATCGTCTCGGGGTCAGATTGCGTCCCCTCGATCCGATCGACTTTGCCGGACGTGACTGGGTTCCTTACAGCGGGTGGCCTTTTGATAAAACGCACTTAGATCCCTTCTATGACCGTGCCCAGGCGGTCTGCCGCATCGAGCCGGTCACTTATGATGTGAAGGCCTGGGAGAATCCGGAGAAGCGTCCTCGTCTCCCCTTTGTCGGCAATCGCATGGAGACGGTGATCTTCAAGTTCGGCACCCGTGATCTCTTCACCAAAGAGTACTGCAGCCAGGTCAAAAGCGCAGAGAACATCACCACCTATCTTCATGCCAATGCGGTAGAGGTGGAGACCGATGAGGCGGCCAGGGTGGTCAACCGCTTGCAGGTGGCGTGCCTGCAAGGAAACCGCTTTTCCGTCTCTGCCAGGCTCTTCATCCTGGCCCTGGGGGGAATCGAGACCCCGCGCCTGCTCCTCCTCTCCCGTCAGCGACAGAGCACCGGACTGGGAAACCAGCATGATCTCGTCGGTCGCTTCTTCATGGAGCATCTCCACTTCTGGTCAGGTATCTATCTTCCTCCCCGGCCCGACTTCTTCCGTTCAACCGCCTTATACAACACCATCCACACCGTTCAGCAGGTCCCGATCATCGGAAAACTGGCCCTTACCGAGCCGGTGTTACGCCGCGAGAAGCTGCTCAGCCAGAACGTGCAGCTCATCCCCTCCCTCATGTCCAACACCTTCCTCTATCCTCCTCTCCCCTCGCAGGACCCGGTCAGCGTGGTCAGAAACGCGTACCGGAGGGTAAGGCGGGTGACAGGAAGGCTCTTGAACCGGCAGGGGATCAGGGTATTCCAGCTTGCCAATATGACCGAGCAGATTCCCAATCCGAACAGCCGGGTGACCCTGAGCCACGAGCAGGATCGCCTGGGCCAGAACCGGGTGCAACTCGACTGGCAGATCACCCCTCTCGACATCCGGAGTGCCATCCGCACCCAGGAGATCATGGGAGAAGAGCTGCAGCGGGCAGGATTGGGCCGGTTATACATCCAACTGCGTGATGAGACCCCTCCTCCCGGACTCCATGGCGGGTATCATCACATGGGGACGACCCGCATGCACAACGATCCCAAGCAGGGGGTGGTCGATGCCGACAGCCGGGTGCACGGCACCGCCAATCTTTACGTAGCCGGTCCCTCGGTCTTCCCGACCGGTGGCTATGCCAATCCGGTGCTGACCATTGTTGCTCTTGCCCTGCGGCTGGCCGATCACGTGAAGATGCGTATGAAGGAGGGGGCATGACGCGCTGGGGCATGGTCATCGATCTCCAGAAGTGTATCGGATGCCAGACCTGTACCGCAATCTGCCAGCAGACCCATCAGGTTGCCTCCCACACCCCCTGGCGACGTGTGGTGGAGTGTGAGATGCCGGGAAATCCTGAGGAACAGCGCCTGTTCCTTCCCATGGGGTGCATGCACTGCACTCATCCTCCCTGCCTGGAGGTCTGCCCGACCACAGCCACCTATCGTCGGCCAGACGGGATCGTGGATATCGATTATGAGCGCTGTGTGGGTTGTGGGTACTGCATGATGGCCTGCCCTTACCTGGCCCGCAGCCTCGTCTCGCTCAACGGTACCCTGCCGCTGGCCATGGGGACGGGTCTCCCAGAGACCTCCCTGCTCAGCCAGGACCTGCAGGGCGTCTGTACCAAGTGTAACTTCTGCCTGCCCCGCATCGAGGCGGGTTTGGCGCAGGGACTGCAGCCAGGAGTCTCCCCAGAAGCATCACCGGCCTGCGTGATCTTCTGCACCGCCCATGCCCTCCATTTTGGGGACCTGGAGGATGCGGAGAGTCCGGTGTCTCGCCTGATCAATGAACGAACTACCGTTCGTCTGCAGGAAGCACTGGAGACCGATCCGGCGGTGCATTATCTGGTGGGGAACCTGCCACTCAAAGGACAGGAACTTGTCCCCCCCATGCAGCAGCAGGTGTGGGGCTGGCCAGCGGTACTCAACTTCGTGTGGGGAGGGATGGGAACCGGGGTCTATCTGCTCGGACTGCTGATGACGGTGTTGGGTATGGGGCAACCGGCTGGACTGAAACTGCTGGCCCCGGTACTGGTGAGTCTCGGCTTTCTGGCCGTAACGATGGAGGCGGGTCGTCCCCTGCGCGCTCCTCACCTGCTCCGCCACCTGGGCCGATCCTGGATGTCCCGCGAAGCCCTGGCCGGTCTCCTCTTCCTTCCTCTGGCCTTTCTGGACTGGCTCTTTCCCTCACCGGTCTTCCAGGTACCGGCGGCTATCGCTGCAGCAGGGTTGATGCTCAGCCAGGGGTACATCCTCTATCGAGCCCGTGCCGTAACCGCCTGGAACGTTCCCCTCATGCCCCTCCTCTTTGTGACCATGAGCCTTACCGCAGGCATCGGCCTGATGCTGATGCTCACACCGCTGTGGGGAGGAGGAAGCAGGCTGGTGTTGTGGGGTGTGATCGGGGTGGTCCTGAACCTGGTGCTATGGCTCTCCTATCTGTACCGGTCGGCTGATACCCCCTTCCAGAAAGCCATAGGAGCGTTACGTCAGCCACATCACCTCTTCCTCACCGTGGGGGTGGGATACCTGCTGCCCCTGCTCCTCTTCCTGGCCTGGGGGGTCAGCTCGTCTCTGAACATAGGGGTAACCCTGCAACCGCTCATCGTCGTAATAGCCGGATTGGCCATCCTGGTGGGTGGTCTCTGGCAAAAGCAGGGGATCATACGCCAGGCCGGGTATCTGCGAGGTGTAAGGGTATGAGGTTTTTACGGATAAAGCGACACAAGGGAGTAACATAATGACGATTTTGTCGAGGCGTTTTCGTGAGGCCTCCAAGACGGTGGCCGTGGTGGTTCCCCTTTCTCTGCAGGAGACCCTCACCCCTGAAGAGCAGATCTCCTTGAGACACCTCGTCCACTTTTTAGGAAGATACGATAAGTATATGGTGGCACCCCAGAGCCTGGCTGTAGACTATCCCGGCTTTGCCATCAAACGCTTTCCGGACCGGTTCTTTGGCAG
>RFHZ01000282.1 GCA_003696125.1 Nitrospinota bacterium | reverse complement strand
AGCGCATTCGGTGCGAGAGTTCGTGGAAGCGGCGTTTGCTTACGTCGGACTCGACTGGCAGGAGTACGTGGAGATCGATCCGCGCTATCTCCGTCCCACCGAGGTAAATAACCTGCGTGCCGATGCCTCCAAAGCCAGGGACAGGCTGGGCTGGGAGCCGAAGATCAGTTTCCAGGAACTGGTCGCCATCATGGTGGATGCGGATATGGAAGCACTCGGCCTGGTACCGCTGGGCCAGGGACAGCGCACCCTGATCGATAAGTTCTCTAACTGGCACCAGTGGGACTCAGCCGTTACCGCGCTTCATGAAAACGGCCAGCAGCAGTTCGAATAGGAAGGACGAATCGGTATGTGGAAAAAGAGACGGGTCATGGTCACCGGTGGATCCGGTTTCCTCGGGTCATGGGTGGTACAGAAGCTCCAGCAGCGTGGTTGTCCAGAGATTTTCATCCCTCGAAGTGCCGAGTACGACCTGCGCCACCAGAGAGAGATCCGCCGTGTCATCCAGGATGCCCGTCCGGATATCATCCTGCATCTCGCGGCTCGCGTCGGTGGGATCGGGGCGAATCGATGCCATCCGGCCGAGTTCTTCTATGATAATCTCATGATGGGAGTGCAGTTGCTACATGAAGCGTGGCGAGCCGGTGTGGAGAAGTTTGTGGCCATCGGCACGGTCTGCGCTTACCCCAAGAATACCCCGGTCCCTTTCCGGGAAGATGATCTGTGGAACGGGTATCCGGAAGAGACCAATGCCCCCTACGGCCTGGCGAAAAAGATGCTTCTGGTGCAGAGCCAGGCCTACCGGCAGCAATACGGGTACAACAGCATCTTTCTCTTACCGGTCAATCTCTACGGTCCCGGAGACAATTTCGATCCGGAAAGCTCGCATGTCATCCCTGCCCTCATCAAAAAATGCCTCAGGGCCCAGGAACGGGGAGAACAGAGGATCGTGGTCTGGGGAGATGGCTCCCCCACCCGGGAATTTCTCTACGTAGAGGATGCGGCAGAAGGGATTCTCTTAGCCACTGAACGCTATAATAAGAGCCTCCCGGTGAATCTCGGGAGCGGCTTTGAGATCAGCATCAAAGAGCTGGTAGAGATCGTCGCCAGCCTGACCGGATTCCAGGGGCACGTCATCTGGGATGAGAGCAAACCGAACGGGCAGCCCCGTCGCCGGCTGGATACCAGCCGGGCGAAACAGGAATTTGGCTTCCAGGCCCGGATGGATTTGATGACCGGACTCCGACGCACCATAGCCTGGTATCGAGAACATACGCTCCTTCTAACCGGCGAAAGGAAATAGCATCGATGATGGCAGAAAAGACTCTGAAAATCCCCAACGTGGTCATTCAAGCCCGGCGGAGACTCTTTCACCTGGACTTGCGAGCGGTGTGGGAGTATCGAGAACTCCTCTACTTCCTCATCTGGCGCGATGTCAAGGTCCGCTACAAGCAGACCGTGTTGGGGGCAACCTGGTCTATCCTGCAACCCTTGATGGCCATGGTCGTCTTTACGGTGATCTTTGGGAATTTTGCCAAAGTCCCTTCTGATGGGCTCCCCTATCCCATCTTTGCGTACACGGCGCTGCTTCCCTGGAACTACTTTGCCAAGGCCATCGGCCGCAGCGGGGTGAGCCTGGTGGGGAGCGCCAGCCTGATCAGCAAGGTCTACTTTCCCCGTCTCATCATCCCCCTCTCGGCAGCCATCGCTCCTCTGGTCGATTTTGCCATCGCCTTTGTCATCCTGCTGGGGATGATGATCTGGTTCAGCATTACGCCGACCTGGGCCATCCTGGCCCTCCCCGGGCTCCTCCTCCTGGCCCTGCTGACTGCCCTGACCGTGAGCCTGTGGCTCTCTCCCCTCAACGTCAGGTACCGGGATGTGGGGTACATCATCCCGGTCATCGTCCAGTTCTGGATGTACGCCTCCCCCGTGGTCTACCCGGTGAGTCTGGTCCCGGAGCAGTGGCGGCTCCTCTACAGCTTTAACCCGATGGTCGGGGTGATCGAAGGGTTTCGCTGGGCCCTGTTGGGGAAGGAAAGCCCGGAGTTCCAGGCCATAGCCTTGAGTGCCCTCGTGGTCACGGTGCTACTGGCCGGAGGAATCATCTACTTCAAACATATGGAGCAGACCTTTGCGGACCTGATCTGATCGTCGCCCCGCTCTCTAGCTATGAGGAAACCATGAACCAGACGACCATTCGAGTGGAATCCCTTTCCAAAGCCTACCGGATCCATGCGCTTCAGCGACGTCCCACCACCCTGGGGGAACAGCTCAGCGAAAGCCTTAAAGGCATCTTTCGACGGAACCGGCAGAAATACGAGACCATCTGGGCCCTCAAGGATGTCTCCTTTACGGTCAAGGAAGGGGAAGTGCTGGGGATCATCGGCTCCAACGGTGCCGGGAAGAGTACCCTGCTCAAGGTGTTATCACGTATCACCAAGCCGACAAGCGGCCGGGCCGAGATCTACGGCCGGGTGGCCAGCCTGCTCGAGGTGGGCACCGGCTTTCATCCGGAGTTAACGGGACGGGAGAATATCTATCTGAACGGTACCCTGCTGGGCATGAACCGGCAGGAGATCAACCGGAAGTTTGAGGAGATCGTCGCCTTCTCCGGGGTAGAGAAATTCATCGATACACCGGTGAAACGGTATTCCAGCGGGATGAAGGTCCGTCTCGCTTTCTCCGTTGCCGCCCATCTCGAACCGGAGATCCTGATCGTGGATGAAGTCCTGGCCGTGGGTGATGTCTCCTTCCAGAACAAGTGCCTGGGGAAGATGGAGGAGGTGGCCCATACCGGACGCACCATCCTGTTTGTCAGCCACAACATGGGGGCAATCGCCAACCTGTGTACCACGGCGCTCTGCCTGGAGGACGGGCAGATAAGCGTTGCCGGTGATGTGCAGACCACGATCAGCGCTTACCTGGAAAAGCATGCTGTCCCGGGACAGGCGGATCCCACGCAGTGGAAACGGCGTGGGACCGGTGAAGCCCGCATCACGGCACTCGACATATTCGATGCGCAGGGAAAACAGCGGAACATCTTCCCCATGGGGGAGACCATACGCGTCCAGTTCGACGTCGAGTTCTATCGATCCTTCCCCGCCGTGGACCTGGCCCTGGAAATCAAACGGGCCGATATCGGACTGCCGGTCTTACACTGTGTGAACCAGGATTGCGGGATGACCCTGGACCGGGTTGCGGCGGGTAAACGTCGCTTTGTGGTTGAAATCCCCCACTGCCCTCTCTATCCCCATCGCTATAAGCTCTCCCTCTGGGTGGGTGCCCTGGGGAGTGGTCTCGATTACATCCCGGATGTGGTAGACTTTTCCATCATTCAGAGTAATATTTCGCAAAGGACTTCCCCCTTCTATTCCCACAAGGGGATCTTCTATATTCCTTCCCATTGGGAAGAGATCACAGTATAAAAGGATACCCGCCTTGTCCAAACCTCCCCCTGCACCGAAGATCAGTGTCGTTGTCTGTACCTATAACCGGGTCGATCTGCTGACCGAGGCCCTGCACTCTCTCTGCGATCAGGCCCTGCCTGCCTGCTGCTATGAAATCGTCGTGGTGGATAACAACTCGCGGGATAACACCCGGGAAGTGGTAGAGGGATTGGGCCGGCATCACCCCCATCTCCGCTATGTCCTGGAGAGAGAACAGGGACTTTCTGCTGCCCGTAATCGTGGCTGGCAGGAGGCTCATGGAGAATACGTGGCCTATATCGATGACGACTGCAAGGTACCCAAGCAGTGGTTAACGGTGGCCAGCGCGGTGATAGAAAAGGTGCATCCGGCCGTGTTTGGGGGGCCGTTTCGCGCCTTCTATAAGCAGACGCCTCCCCCCTGGTTCCGGGATGCTTACGGGTCATACGACCTGGGGAGTGAAGCGCGAGTCCTGACCCGTAGGTTCCTGTTTGGAGGCAATATCTTCTTCTCTCGCAAGCTGTTGACCGAATTGGACGGCTTTGATGCCACCCTGGGCATGCAGGGACAGCAACTCGGCTACGGGGAGGAGATCGCTCCCCAGCTCTACCTCCGCACCCACAGACCGGAGCAGGTGATCTACTACGAACCCCGCCTCTATGTCTATCACCTGGTGCGACCAGAGAAGATGCGTCTGCGGTGGATCGCGTACCAGCGCTTCGTGCAGGGAGGGTACACCTATCGTCTGTTTGAAAAACCCGTTTCGCCAGAAATGCGGCAGGGACGGTTACTCAAGCAGGCGGGCAAGGTCCTGTTAAGACTCTCTCTTGAACTGACCCGGGGGGTAAGCAGACGGGACCGCAAACGCTACCCCTATGCACAGAACTACCTCTACGAAGAAGCCTTCCAGCATGTCGCAACTCTGGGGAGGCTATACGAACAGTACCGACAGTGCAGGTAACGATAGCCGTGGCCCCAGGCGGGAGATAAGCCTGGACTGTCCAGAGCCCTCTATGGCCACACCACAGAACTGACCGAAGGAGAGTAGACACCGATGCTCATCTCGTACCGCCATCGTTTCATCTTTATCCATGTGTACAAGACCGCCGGTTCTTCCATAACCGCAGCCCTCAAAGATCATGCCCATCCCAGACCGCGTTCCTCTCTCCCCCAGCAGATATACCGCCTGTGGGAGCAGCGCATCCGGGGGAAGGGAGAAAAGGAGAGAGACCTGACCCATATCACGGCAAGAGAATTGCGCGAGATGCTTTCCCCCCCTGTCTACGATCGCTTCTTCTCCTTTGCCTTTGTCCGCAACCCCTGGGACTGGCAGGTATCCCTCTACTT
>RFHZ01000281.1 GCA_003696125.1 Nitrospinota bacterium | reverse complement strand
CCCCAGGCCCATACCCTGGCTCATCGCCTGCGCAACGAATACGTGTTCGCCGTCCGCGGAAAGGTGGCCATGCGGCCAGAAGGAACAGCCAATCCTCAGCTTGCCACCGGAGAGATCGAGGTGCTGGCGCAGGAGTTGCAGATCCTGAATGAATGCAAAACCCTCCCCTTTTCCCTGGATCTGGAAGGAGAGGTGACAGAGCAGGTACGATTGCAGTACCGTTATCTGGATCTCCGCCGTCCTGCACTACAGCGGAACTTCATCCTGCGTCATCGGGTGGTCAAGGCCCTGCGGGATTTCTTTGACCAGGAAGGGTTCCTGGAGATCGAGACCCCCTTTCTCACCAAAAGCACCCCAGAGGGGGCTCGTGACTATCTCGTTCCCAGCCGGGTCAACCCGGGAAAGTTCTATGCCCTTCCCCAATCCCCCCAGTGTTTCAAGCAGATCTTGATGATTGCCGGGTTCGATAAATACTACCAGATCGTCCGCTGCTTCCGGGACGAGGACCTGCGGGCCGATCGGCAACCCGAGTTTACCCAGATCGATATCGAAATGAGCTTTCCCGATGAGGAGACGATTTTCGATCTGGTGGAACGGATGCTGGCCCATGTCTTTGCCGTGGGACAGGGGCGAGAAATCGTCCGCCCCTTCCCCCGCATGACCTATCGAGAAGCCCTGGAGCGGTATGGGGTTGATAAGCCCGATATCCGCTTTGGAATGGAGTTGCGGGATATTTCAGATCTGGTGGGGGAGGAGCAGTTTCAGGTCTTTACCCAGGTGCTGGCCGCTGGTGGCCAGGTGAAAGGAATCTGCGTGCAGGGAGGAGCAGAGCTCTCGCGCAGGGAGATCGACGAACTCACCACCTTTGTCAAGGGATACAAGGCCAAGGGGCTCGCCTGGTTCAAGATCACCGCTCAGGGGATGCAGTCTCCGATTACCCGTTTCTTTTCCCTCTCTACCCTGGAGAAGATCCAGGAGAGACTGCAGGGACAGGAAGGGGACCTCCTCCTCTTCGTCGCCGACCAGCCTGCCGTTGTGGCCGAGGCGCTGGGGCATCTCCGGCTCCACCTGGCCCAGCAGAGAAAGCTCATTCCCGAACAGGAGTATCGCTTCCTGTGGGTTACCGATTTCCCTCTCCTCGAGTATGATGCGGAAGAGAAACGCTATGTGGCCATGCATCATCCCTTTACCTCTCCACGCGAGGAGGATATTCCGCTTTTCGACACCGCCCCGGAGCAGATGAAAGCCCGGGCGTACGATCTGGTGCTGAACGGCTATGAGATCGGTGGCGGCAGTATCCGTATTCACCGCCGTGCGATTCAGGAGCAGATGTTCCGTACCCTGGGGATTCCTCCCCAGGAAGCAGAAGAGAAATTCGGCTTTTTGTTAGAAGCCCTGGACTACGGTGCTCCTCCGCATGGGGGCATTGCACTAGGGTTAGATCGCCTGTTGATGATCCTGGCCGGGGCCAACTCTATCCGGGAGGTGATCGCTTTTCCCAAAACGCAAAAAGCGGTCTGTCCCCTGACCGGTGCCCCAACGGCTGTCCAGCCTCGCCAGCTCAAAGAGTTGGGGATCAAGCTGGATCTCCCCACCCTCCTCTCCTCCAAGACATCTGGATAAGGGGGAGGCAGGGGAGTGACCAGGGACGACAATGTATGGTCAGATCCGGGTAAGGAAGAAGAGGGAATGGTGAGAGACGAGGAAAAGAGGGCACAGCAGGACCAGCGGTTTCGCTCAGGGTTTATTGCCCTGGTGGGACGGACAAATGTGGGGAAATCGACCCTGCTCAATACGTTGCTCTCGCAGAAGGTCGCCATCACCTCTCCCAAACCCCAGACAACGCGAAACCGGATTACCGGGATCAAGACGCTCCCCACAGCCCAGCTCATTTTTCTCGATACCCCGGGGATTCATCGTCCGTACTCCAAGCTGAACCGGTACATGGTGGATATCGCCCTGGTGGCCCTGCAGGAAGTCGATCTGATCGTGTTCATGACCGATGCCAGTGTCGAGCATTCCCTGGCCGCGGATGCGGAGATCTTAGAGCGCCTGCGCGCCGTGTCCACCCCGGTCTTCCTGGTCCTCAATAAAGTGGATCTCGTGCCCAAACCGCAGCTCCTTCCCCTGATTGCCGCTTATAAGGAGCGTTTTCCCTTTGCCGAGATCATCCCCCTCTCTGCCCTGACCGGCGAAAATACCGAGCGTCTGATCGAGCAGATTATCGCCTACCTTCCGGAAGGCCCGTGTTACTTTCCGCCTGAACAGGCGACCGATCAGCCAGAGGCGTTCTTTATTGCCGAGTTGATCCGGGAGAAGGTGTTCCAGCAGACGCATCAGGAAGTCCCGTACAGCGTTGCCGTCGTGGTGGAAGAGATCACCGAGAACGAGCGGGGAGTCTTGCATATCCCGGCAACGATCTATGTGGAGCGAGATTCGCAAAAGGGGATCCTTATCGGCCGGGGGGGACAGCGACTGAAACAGATCGGTCAGGCTGCCCGTGAGGAGATCGAGCGACTTCTGGGGACAAAGGTTTACCTCAACCTTTGGGTCAAGGTGCGTAAAAACTGGACCGAGGATGAGCGATGGGTCAAAGAGCTCGGTCATTTTACCTCGTAAGAGGATGCTATCCCAGGCCAGATCATGCCTCTGTACAGGACGCCGGCTATTATTCTGCGTAACCGCAAGATCGGCGATGCCGATCGTATGATCACCTTCTTTTCCCCCACCCAGGGGAGAGGGACGGCCGTCGCCAGAGGAGCCGGGAAACCACGGAGCCGGTTTGGAGGAAGCTTACAGCCGCTGACCCTGGTCCAGCTCATCTATTTTGCCCGGGAAACTTCTTCCCTGGGTCGGATCAGTGCGGCCGATATTACCCATTCCTTTCAATCCCTGCGGGATGACTGGGAAAAGACGAAAGCCGCCCTGTACCTGGTAGAGCTCGTCGAGAAGTTTACGGCAGAAGGAGAGCAGAATCCTTCCCTCTTTTCCCTCTTCTTGCAGATGCTCTATCGCTTAGAGGCAACGGAGAACGGGAAGTGTGACCCCCTCTTGCGGATCTTTGAAATCCGTCTGCTGGCCACGGTCGGGTATGGCCTGCTCCTGGATCGCTGTGCGAGTTGTGGACAAGGAGGGGATACGCGTAAGCATCAGGCCTTTAGCCCTTCCCAGGGTGGCTGGCTCTGTCGCACCTGCCGGGGGAAGGTCCCTGATGCCAGGCCCATGACTGCTGGAACGTTGCGCTTCTTGCAGAAGGCCACCTCTCTCGATCTCCATAAAATCGATCGTCT
>RFHZ01000280.1 GCA_003696125.1 Nitrospinota bacterium | reverse complement strand
CCCTTCTCGACCGTCGGGTAGCGCTTGCTATCCCGGAGGCCACAGGAAGGGGAACGGCTTTTGAGGATAAAGCCATCCACCTCGTCCAGGGTAGAGAGGAAGTCTCGACTAAAGGCCTGCATGGATGCGGAGAGGTCCTGGCCGGTGGCCGGTTGGATAAGGCGCGTCTCTCCCTGGCTCGTGACCAGGCGTATCGGATGGCGAGGGACACCCAACCCGATCTCTACTTCAGGGCAGACCGGAATAAAGGTTACGTGCGGGGCGAGTTTTTGCACAAAACTGTCCGTGATCATCTCGCCGTTATACCGGCAGGGGGCGATCTCCAGGCACTTGCTTATGACCACTACCGGTTTGCTCTCTTCCGTCATCCTGACCTCTGGCTGTGATGATTCGAGACTTTTGCCTACCGGAAGATCGGCACTTTCTGGGGTGGTCACCGCAGAGAGCGCCGAAAGTAAGCAATGACCCTACGAAAAGCTCCTCTAGTATACCTTTTTGTCGAGGTATTACGCAAATGAGAAGAGGGGAGGTTTAGGGAGAAGGGGTGCCGGCACGACGTCGATCCAGCGAGTAGACAAAGGCCAGGATTTCTGCTACCACCTGGTAGAGGGCTGGAGGGATTTCCTTCCCCGGCTCGAGCCTGGCCAGGGTTTCAACCAGGACCGCATCTTCATAGATGGGGATATTGTGTTCGCGGGCCAGGGCCAGGATCTGCTCTGCCACCGTCCCCCGACCTTGCGCCACCACGCGGGGTGCCTGGTCCTCCTGCACACGATAGCGGAGAGCAACGGCGGTTTTGCGAGAAGAGGTCTCCTCTTTCATACCCGAATATCCAGAGAAACCCATTGTTGAAGCAGTGGAGGTACGGTACGGATAACTTCTAAGAGAAAAGCCTCTGGGGGAGCCGTAGCACAACGGATACGCTCCACCTGATACTGCAGCCGGCTTAAACTCTCATACAGCTCCTGCTGGTGCTGCTGGATAAAGTCACGCGCAGGGACATCTTCGGCAAAGAGGTCACAGCTTATCCGCCTTCCGACAGCGGTGACCACGACCTTGAGTTTTCCCAAATAGACGGTATGGGCGAGAAAGCTGAGCTGGAACGCCTCGTGTGTCGTGTCTTTCAGGCGCTTCCGCTTCCCCGTAAAGGCGATCGTCCCGCTATGACCATCCAGAGTGTAAGGAACCTGGAAATAGAAGAGGGGTAACTCTTCCAGCAGACTCTGATTGACCAGGAGATGGGCGTCGAGTTGCTGCAAAAGGGTATGGATGAGGCGAGAAGCCTGGGTTGTTTCTCCATCAGGGAGAGAACGGAGTGAGTGTTTGATGGTAAGCAAGATCGCCTTCAGGTTCCCGGTAACGTCCTCTTCCCGGAAAATTGCTGCCTCGTAGCTGGTAGAGAGTTGATAGGTCCAGGAGGAGAGGCCTGCACGGGGGTGGGCTGGTTGCCACTGGTGAAGGGCGTGGATCTGTCTTTCTAAGACTGGCGAGGGATGGCGGGTGCTTAATCGCTGCAGTTCCCCCACCAGTTCCTGGAGGAGTTCTCCCAGTGGAATATAGGATGCGGTAAGCGTCTCCAGCGATGCGAGCAGATGGGGGTGAGGAGGGAGTCCCATCTGCCAGGCCAGCAGGATAATAGCCGGATTGAGGCCGGGAAAGGCGGTCTGGTAAGGGAGAAGCTGGGGGAGGAGAGAGGGAGAGAGACCGCGCTGGAGTAAAGCCTGCAATAGCCCTTCATGTTCTTCTGTAGGCGTAACCCCCAGTTGTATCAGCATGTCCCGGAGTGGGATGCGTTTGATGCCGTTTTCCGGTTCAGAGGGGAGGAGTTGAAGGGTTAGAGTCTTTCCGATATCGAGTACCCGTGCCGGAAAGGTGGCGCCTTTTTCCAGTGGTACCACCGCTTCGGCTATGAGATTCAACCCATGGAAGCGCACAAGCCACTTTCCAGAACCCAACTCCTCTAAGACGCGCACCAGGAGCACCTCTCCTGGACGCAGCCGGAGTTGGGTATCTGATGAGAGCTGAGGGGTGAAGACAAGGGTATCTACACGCATGCTTTCCTTTTTGCCTTTGGGGATTTACACCTCTTTCCTCCTTTTCGGCAGCAACCGTTTGGGCCTTTAGGATGATCTTGTGCCGTTGTCATGGTAGCGGCTCTCTTCCCTCTCTTTAACCGGGATCTCCGGATCTTTAGCGGTAACTCCTCTCTGGGTGGACGATACCCTTCCCCTTTCTGTACACCGCGTATCCCATCAACCCGATGCCTAGCGAGCCGATAAGCGGTCGATAGGGTTCTATATAGGTAAGGACTCCGGAGACCCCTAAGAGCAAAAGGAGCGGCTTATTGCAGAGGGCACAGCCAAACCCTAAAAATCCCCCTACCCCTCCCCCGTATGCAGCGACAGTACAGGCTCCCCTGCCCTGCCTCCGCTGGAAGAGGTGCAGGCTGAGATAGGTGCCCAACAGGCCGGAAGTAAGGGTCAAAAACAGATAGTCCAGGGGAGTAGTCGTGGTCATGCGGAGGAAGAACCGGTTGGGAATAAGCACGGTTACGACACCGAACAGGAGGAAGAATCCGGTCCCGAACAGGAGGGCGTACCCGAGGATACCCAGATAGGAAATCCGCCTTTCTCTTGCTTCGGCTTTCCATGATACAGTCGGGTTGGTCATGCAGTTGTTCTCCTCTGTTACTTCGATTCCTGCAACAAGGTTTGTATCATCGCTTGCGCCCCGGGCGAAGCCCAGTCGCGGGCTCCCACCTCGACCGAGGCGATGAAGCCGCGTTGATCGATCAGATAGGTTGTGGGGATCCCGAGTACCTGGTACTGCCCGGCCACCTGCCCTTCAGCATCCCAGAGGGCGGGAAAGGAGAGGTGGTAGCGCTGCATAAAGGCTCTCACCGGCTCCTGGACGCGGTCTATGGAGACAGCCAGGATTTCCAGTCCCCGGGAACGAAAGCGCTGGTAGAGCTTTTCCATGGAGGGCATCTCCTCTCGACAGGGTGGACACCAGGTAGCCCAGAAGTTGAGCAGGACCACCTGGCCTCGCAAATCGCTGAGCCGGATAGGCTGGCCGGTCAGTGCCGGCAGGGTAAAGTCTGGAGCCAGTGCCTGCCGTTGATCTATAGGCGTCAAGGGAGTAAAAGAGTCATCCAGGGAAGAGCGGAGCTGGGTCAGGACGTAAAGGGCGGTCATGACCAAAAACACTGCCAGGACGAACAGGAGAGGACGACGGCTGATGCCGGTCCGGAGCGTGCCCCAGTCAGCCAGAGGCTTCCGTTGCCCTTTCTTATCCATGTGTATCTCTCCTCGGAGTGCATCTTTCCCGTTGCCTCTCACCTCTTCCTCTTCGGTTGTGCAGGCCGTTCTTGTCTCTTCCATCTTTTCTGTATTCTTTCCTGTCCAGTCATCTCTTAAGCAGAGAGGGAGGTGAAACCCTTGCCTCACTGCTGATCCGGTAAGCGTTTATCAGGGTCAAGATAAGATCTGCAGAGTCGCTGTTTGCAGCCACGCTGGCCAGACGACCT
>RFHZ01000279.1 GCA_003696125.1 Nitrospinota bacterium | reverse complement strand
GGTCCTGGAAGGCGATGCCCACGATGACCACTCCCCGGTCGCGATAGGCGTTCCAGGCCTGCTCCCACAGGGGAGCCTCATTCCAGCAGGCCGGATAGCACCAGGAAGCCCAGAAGTTCACCACCACCACCTTCCCCTGCAGCTCAGAGAGGTGCAGGGTCTTGCCATCCAACAGGGTCAACGAAAAGTCGGGTGCCGGCCGGCCGATAAGGGGAGAGGGGATCTGTCTGGGATCCTTCCCCAGGCCATACGCCAGCAGGAGTAACAGGGGGATTACGGACAGGGGAAGGAGGATCTTCCACCAGGACCGCTTTAGCCGACTTCCACCAGATTCCGTTCCTGTTCGCTCTTGCGCAGTTGGAGTTCCCTTTGCCGACGACTCGGCCAGGCTGCGATTATCGCGCCGCATAGAATGACTCCTCCTCCAATCCACAGCCAGGTGATCAGGGGACTGATCATGGCCGTAACGGTGATCCATTGTCCCTGCTGGTCAAAGGTTCCCAGTACCAGGTAGAGATCTTCTTTCAGGCTATAGTGAACGGCTGGACTGCCGATCGGATCCCGCTGGTTTTGATAGAAATTCATGCGGGGCTGCAGGAGCCCAACCGGCTCTCCCGCTTTCCGCACCTGCAGGGTGGCCCGCACCACAAAACGATGCGGTTCCTGGTACCCTTCCAGGTTATCAAAACGGACCTGATAGTCTCCGATCTGCATCGATTCACCCCGGTTAAGGGTTACCTCCCTCTCCACCTTATAGGCCGAAGAGGCGGTAATGGCGATGGCGATGATGACGACACCGATGTGGACGATAAATCCCCCATAGCGCCTGGTGTTTCGTTCGATCAGCGTGGCCAGGGCGGTAGGGAACGATTCTCCTCCTCGTCGCATGCGCACCCGTGTCCCTTTGATGAACTCGATGACGATGATGGCCAGGACAAAGATGGAGAGGGAGATGGCGATCAGCGGGTAGACACGCCGTACCCCCAGGATAAAGGTGATCACCCCGGCCACCACCCCGATGATCGCCGGCAGCAGGAAGTTGCGTCGCAGGTTATCAAGGGAAGCGCGACGCCAGGCGACCATGGGACCGGTGCCCATCAGGAAGAGGAGCAGGAGGCTGAGCGGCACGCTGACCTGGTTGAAGAAGGGGGCACCGACACTCACCTTGACCCCGCGCACCGCTTCGGCCAGGATGGGGAAGATGGTGCCCAGGAACACGGTGAAGGTGAAGGCCACCAGCAGGAGGTTATTCAGGAGAAAGGCGCTCTCTCGAGAGATCAGGCCTTCCATGTCGCCACGGGTTTTCAGGAGATGGGAGCGGTAGGTGAGCAGGCTGATCGCACCGATGAGCACGATGCCGATGAAGACGAGGAAGAAGGCACCCAGTGAGGAATCGGAAAAGGCATGCACCGAGGAGATCACCCCGCTGCGGGTGAGGAAGGTGCCGAACAGGGTCAGGGCAAAGGTCAGGACGATCAGGGAGAGGTTCCAGACCTTGAGCATGCCGCGTCGCTCCTGGATCATGACCGAATGCAGGTAGGCGGTCCCGGTGAGCCAGGGCATGAAGGAGGCATTCTCTACCGGATCCCAGGCCCAGTACCCTCCCCAGCCCAGCACCTCATACGACCACCACCCCCCCAGGATGATGCCGGTGGTGAGACAGGTCCAGGCGAGCAGGGTCCAGCGCCGGGTCGCGGCCAGCCACTCGTTCCCCAGCCGGCCAGTGATCAGGGCGGACATGGCAAAGGCAAAGGGGACGGTAAAGCCGACATAGCCGAGGTAGAGCATGGGGGGATGGATGGCCATGATCGGGTGGTTCTGCAGGAGGGGATTGGGACCCGGTCCATCGGCAGGGACCGGGAAGACCTTCTGGAAGGGGTTGGCCGGAAAGGCCATGACCAGCAAAAAGAAGGTGGAGGTTCCCAGCAGAATAGCGGTAACCGAGGGGGTCAAAGTCCGCTTGCGGCGCCAGTGGGTGAGAATGACCAGGGTCGTAAACAGGGCCAGCAACCATTCCCAAAAGAGGATCGACCCTTCCAGGCTCGCCCACAGGCTGATGATGGTATAGAAGAGTGGGGTGGAGCGGCTGCCGTTGCGGGCCACGTACCCCACACTGAAGTCGTGTGTGACCAGGGCCACCTCCATGAGGAGGACGGCGAGGGTCATCAGGCCGAAGACGGCCAAGCCAGCACGTTCGGCACTCTGGGCCAGCGCTTCCTGGCGTTTCCCCGTCCACCAGGTGGCCAGGGCCGCCGCCCCCATCCCATACGCTGCCAGCAGGAGCCCGAGAATAACCGTCGTATATCCGAGATCGGCAATCATACCCTTTCCCCTTATTCCTTGATCAGTGTGCGAAACCGTTCTTTAGCCGAGGCTGTTCCCTCTCCTGCTTTGTACTCTTCTGAATGCTTGGCCAGGATCGTTTTGGCCTGGAAGATCCCCTCTGCGGTGAAGGTCCCCTCCACGACCGCTCCCCGTCCCTCCCCAAACAGGTCAGGGGGGGTACCGCGATGCCGGACCGGGATGGTGGCTTCGCCATCGGTGAGCTGAAACTCGAGCTGGAGTGTCTGCGGATCCCAGTGTACCGAATCCTTCACCACCATGCCCCCCAGGCGGAGGCGTTGTCCCACCGCTTCATTCCCCTTGGCCTGGAGTTCGGCCGGGGTTAAGAAGTAGACGAGGGTATCTTCTAATCCGGCATAGATCAGGTAGCCCAGAGAGAGCAGGATGACTATCCCGCCGATGATGAACCGTGTGCGTCGCTTCGTGTTACTCATTTTGTGGACTCCTCGTCTGCACAGGCTGTTCGGCCATCTGGTCACTCAGCCGTTGATAGGTTTTCCAGAGCCAGAAGGTATAGGCCAGCAGTATTCCCCAACTAAACAGATAGACAAAGAGCACGTATCCCCAGTTATCCGGCATGGTTATCGCTCCTTTCGCCAGACCAGAGCTAAATCTTTCAGTCGAGCTACCTCAATGCGGTAGAGTAAGAGGTAGAGGTAAAAGAAGGAAAAGGCCGCCACATTCAAGAGGAGGGTAAGGAGCATGGGAGAGTCGATGGTGGGCCCACCGCTCCGCAGTACGGTGGGGGGCTGATGGAGGGTTCGCCACCAGACGACCGAGTAGTGGATGATCGGGATATCGAGAAACCCGATGATGCCGAGGACGGCCGCATGTCGTGCCGCCCGTTCACTTCCCCCGCTATAGGTTCTCAGCATGAGATAGGCGGCATAGATCAAGAGGAGAATGGTGGTGGTGGTCAGACGGGCATCCCAGGTCCACCACGTTCCCCAGGTCGGTTTTCCCCATACCGAGCCGGCGATGATGGCCAGTCCGGTAAACATGACCCCGAGCTCTGCCGAGGCGTGGGCAACCCGATCCCAGCCCCGTGTCTTCCGCCAGAGGTACCCGATGCTGCTGACAAAGACGACAAAGAAGGCCTGGTAGGCAACCCAGGCCATGGGCACATGGATGTACATGATGCGTTGTACATTTCCCTGCACCGCATCGGGTGGGGCGTAGAGGAAGGCCAGGGCCAGTCCGGTGAGGAGGGAGAGCAGAGCAATGAGGCCGGTGATCTGCAGCACTATGTGTGGAATTCGCTTCGATGTCCTTCTTGCTTCCGTTGCCGGTGAAACCTGTTGCGCCACTGTTATCCTTTCCACCTCTATCTATGGAACCATTTTAGCTGTACATTTGCTACTTCTTAGTTTATCCGAAACTCTGCATCAGGGCAAGGGGGTTTTGGCAGGAAGCGGCGTTTCGCGCTTGGCCTCCTTCCCCTTTTCGACAGGGAGAAGGGGGAGGGGCTCCTCTCTCTCCTTCGGAGGGGGAAAAAAATGATAAAAAAAGGGTTTGACTGGTATTTTTTTGTTTGCTTTACAAGGAATTGTGTATAATAATATAAAGAACTGTCTCCTCCATAAAAGGGGATTACGCTGTAATAAAACAAAAAAAACAGAAGAGAGATGCTCTTGTTCTTTCTCGATCCCGGGTCGAGAAGAGACCCGGGCGGTAATCGCTGCAGTGGGGGCTCCGGAAAAGGGAAGGGGCTGGCAAGAGGGAAGAGGTCTTGCCTGTCCGGAAGGAAGCCTGCAGGCAGAGTGGGTAGCATAAGAAAAGACTTTACTTTTCTCTGGCTTCTGTCGATAGGAGAGAGAGCAGCGGTGTTCCCTTGAGGCTGTAAAGCAGAATCACTGCACTATTGCGTGGAGGAGTGTATGGACAAACTCGTTATGCAACAGATGTTACATCGCCTGGAAGAACTCCCTCCTCTCCCTACCGTGGCGATGACCCTGCTGCACAAGACCCTGGACACAGATGGAGCCCTGGAAGAGATTACCGCCCTGGTAGAGGTAGACCAGGCACTGGCCCTCAAGGTTTTAGCCCTGGCCAACTCCCCGGTGTTTCGTCGCTATCGGAAGATCACCTCGATCAAAGAAGCCATACTGCTCCTCGGACTGAACATGCTGAAGAGCCTCGTGCTCAGCATCTCGGTCCTGGATACCCTCCGCTTCGCCCAAGAATCCTGGTTCCCCTATGGACAGCACTGGAAACATTCTCTGGCCTGTGCCTTTTACGCCAAGAATCTGGGACAGCGCGTGGAGAGAAACCTGGCGGAAGAGGCGTTCGTCACCGGTGTGTTACATGATATCGGCAAGGTGGTGCTGGCCCTCTGTTTTCCCCAGGAGTATCAGGAAGTGCTGGGTGGAGCGATGTCCACTGCATCCCCACTGCACCAGGCCGAGCGAGAGCGGTTCGGCTTTGATCATGCCATGGTCGGACGCTGGACCCTGGAACGGTGGAAACTCCCCCCCCAGCTTCAGGAACCGATCTGGTTACACCATCACGCCCTCTCTGCGCTTCTGCAAAAACCGGAACCGAGTTATCGTCTGGCCGCCATAACGGCGCTGGCCGACAGGCTCTGCTATACCCAGGGATTCGCCGGCATCAACCAGGGAGAACCTCTGCCCGAGCAGTGGTGGGAGCTGTTTTCGCTGCAGGCCTGGGAGAAGGAAGCGATACTCGACGGCGTGCAGGAATCGGTCGATCAGCTCAGCCAGCCCCTCCGGCGGAAGACCTTCCAGCGGGAAAGCAGCACCCGCGTCCTGCAAAGGATGACCAAAGAGTTGGGGAAACTCCACCTCTCGGCAGAAGAGGAACGGCAGCGATTGCAGGAAAAGCTCTCCCAGCTCTCCCTGCTCCGTGAGATGGGGATGGCCCTGCAGAATGCATCTAGCCAGGTAGAGGTACTGGAGATCTTAGGTGAGTATGTCTTGAAGGGGCTCCAGTGCCGGAGCGTCTGCTGTGGTCTCTACCTGGAAGAGGGGAGAATCCTTGAGGTAGAGGTAAGGGCAAACGGGATGGGAGGAATCCAGAAGACGAGCCGCATCAGGAGCAGGGAGGAGCAGGCAGCGCAGCAACCGGCTGGTGGAAACGGTGGTGAGATGCGGCTGGAGC